>JAEUNV010000095.1 GCA_016790385.1 Zoogloea sp. | reverse complement strand
CTGTTGGGTGCAACCCTGGCGGTGGTGGTTGGATCGGGCCTTCTGGGCCTGGCGGTGGCCCGGGGGCTGGGCATTGCCCCGAAGACCCTGGTGCCGCCGATCATGTTCAACAACTGCGGCAACCTGGGGCTGCCCCTGGCGGTGCTGGCCTTCGGCGAACAAGCCCTGGCGCCGGCGGTGGTGATGTTCATGGTCTCCAACCTGCTGCACTTCTCGTTCGGCGCCTGGCTGCTGGACCACCAAATCAAGCTCGGCGGAATCTGGAAGGTGCCCTCCGTATTGGCCACTCTGGCGGGGTTGGCGGTGGGGCTCAGCGGTTTTGAGGTGTGGGGGCCGGCGATGACCGCCATCCGCATGCTCGGTGAAATCTCCATTCCGCTGATGCTCTTTGCCCTGGGGGTACGCCTCACCGAGTCGCGCATCGGTGAGATCCGTCTCGGCCTGATCGGCGCCGCGGCCCGTCCGGTGATCGGCATGCTGCTGGCTGCGGCAGTCATGCTGGTGGTGCCCCTGCCCGAACGGGAGAGGGCCCTGCTGCTGGTCTTTGGCGCCCTGCCGCCAGCGGTGCTCAACTACATCTTTGCCGAGCGCTATCACCAGGAGCCGGAAAAAGTGGCCTCCATCGTGCTGATCGGCAACGTGGCCGCGCTGGTCTTCCTGCCCCTGGCCCTGGCCATCGGCCTCTAGGGGCGGGGCGCCCGGCCCTTTTGCCCCAGGGAATGCGTGCTAGAGTGAATGCAGGCGGGGTGATATCGCCCGATTGTCCCTGAGATCCCCCGTCTCGCGTAGGTTTCCCGTTGTTCATGCATGCGTGTGCCGACGATGCACGGGAGACCCAAGATCTGCGTTCCCCGGACTTGCAAGCTGTTCCATGAGGCCAGGTATGGCGGACATCTTCCTGAGTTACACGGAGAAGGACAGGGACGAGGCGCGCCGTATCGCCGCGATGCTGGAGTCCGTGGGTTGGACGGTGTGGTGGGATCGTCGCATCCCGGCGGGGGACACGTGGCGCAGCGTGCTTGAGCGTGCTCTCGAACGGATGCGCTGCATGGTCGTGCTGTGGTCAACACGTTCGATCGAGAGCGAGTGGGTGTATGAAGAGGCCACCGAGGGGCGACGCCAGGGCAAGCTTGTCCCCGTCCTGCTCGAGGCGGTCCGGCCACCGGCCGGCTTTCGCGAGATCCAGGCGGCCGACCTGACCCACTGGGATGGCAGCCTTGAATTCGAGGGCATGCGTCTGCTCATTGCCGATCTTGAGCGCCTTCTGGGCAAACCCGACACCCGTGGGGGCCAGTCGCTGGAAGACCTGGTTCGGCCGGGAGATTCGGCGCCGGCCTATGATCCCGCCGACCAGGTTGGCACCAGGGCGGCGACCGGTCGGCGGCCGCGGCCCGTCAGGCTGGTGGTAGCCATTGCGGCGGCGGTGTTGTTTGCGTCCGGTGCCGTCTACTTCCTTCGTCCGGCCCCGAGCGGGGGCAGCTTGGCCGAGTCCACTGCGCCCCAGGCGGAGCCCACAACACAGCTACCGCCGGTTGTTGCTGCGCCTCCGCCTGTGCCCGCGCGGATCGATCCGCTGCCGTCTGCCCCGTCCGTGCCGGCCCGGCCTGCGCCAGTGGTGGTCGGTGCGGTCACCGCCACCAAGGAGCGGGCGCCCGCTGTACGTGTCGACAGGGCATCTGCCAGGACGTCCCGGTGCGCCGATCTTGTTGCCCGGATCCAGCTGGGAGAGTCGCTCTCGGACGAAACACGGCGCTTTTTTCAGAAGGAGTGCCGGCAATGAACATGCTCTTACGCTCGTCCGGTGGCCGTCGCATGTGGGCGGCCCTGTTATCTG
>JAEUNV010000087.1 GCA_016790385.1 Zoogloea sp. | reverse complement strand
GCTGCACCGCCTGCGCGCTGTACCCATACAGAACGCCCAGCTCCCCACCCGGGCATTCGTGGTGGACGCCAGCGTCTCCGACGACTTCACCCCCGGCCCGCTACAGCACACCAACCGCTCCATGGACGTGGCGGTGCAGGGGAAGGGCTGGTTTGCAGTGCAAATGCCCGACGGCAGTGAAGCCTATACCCGCAATGGCAGTCTGGATGTCAGCGCTAACGGCGTCCTGCAAACGCGAAGCGGCCTGCCGGTGGTGGGCAGTGGTGGCCCCATCACCCTGCCGCCCGATGTCGAGGTGGTTATCGGGGCTGACGGCACCGTGTCAGCGGTTCCCCGGACCGGAGCGCGCAACAACACCACTACCGTCGGGCAGCTCAAAGTGGTGAACCCGCCCGAGCAGGATCTGCGCCGGGGCGGGGACGGCTATTTTCGCCTTGCCGACGGCAATCCGGCTCCGGCAGATCCTGCCGTGCGGGTGGCGTCCGGCTACCTGGAAGGCAGCAACGTGAACGTCGTCGAGCAGATGGTGACCATGATTTCCCTTGCCCGGCACTATGAAACCCAGACCAAGCTGCTTTCCGTGGCCCAGGAGATGGACCGCTCAGCGGCCCAGCTTGTTGCCAAGAGCTGACCTGCCGAACCCGGGCGCCGGGCGGAAATGACGGGGCTTTTCCCCGCTCCTCCGCCTCTGGAACGTCTCTTGCTGAAGCTAGTATCAGTACCCAGGTTTCACCCGCCGCGCGCCGCGGCAAGCCCCTGACACACTGGAGCCCCCCATGATCCGCTCCCTCTGGATTGCCCGTACCGGCCTCGATGCCCAGCAGACCCAGCTCGACGTCATCTCCAACAACCTCGCCAACGTGTCCACCAACGGTTTCAAACGTGCGCGGGCGGTGTTTGAAGATCTGCTCTACCAGAACCTGCGCCAGCCGGGCGCTCAGTCCACCCAGCAGACCACCATTCCGTCCGGCCTCCAGATCGGTACCGGCGTGCGCCCCATCGCCACCGAGCGCATCCATACCCAGGGCAACCTAACGCAGACCGGTAACGCTCTTGATGTCGCCATCCAGGGTGAAGGCTTCTTCCAGATCCTGCTCCCCGACGGCTCCACCGCCTATACCCGCGACGGCGCATTTCAGAAGGATGCCAACGGTCAGGTGGTCACCTCCAGCGGCTATGCCCTGCAGCCGGCCATCACCATTCCAGCCAACGCCCTGTCGGTAACCATCGGTAAGGACGGCGTGGTGTCGGTGACCCTGCCCAACCAGGCGGCACCGGCCCAGATCGGCAACATCCAGATCGTCGGCTTCGTCAATCCGGGCGGCCTTCAGAGCGTGGGTGAAAACCTCTACCTGGAAACCGCGGCCAGCGGCGCGCCCAATCCCAATACCCCAGGCACCAATGGCGTCGGCGTGCTCAACCAGGCCTATGTGGAAACCTCCAACGTGAATGTTGCCGAGGAACTGGTGTTGATGATCCAGACCCAGCGCGCCTACGAACTCAACTCCCGTGCGGTGTCCACCTCCGACAACATGCTCGGCAAGCTCACTTCCCTGTAAGTGCCCGCCGGGCGGAGAGCGATCATGCAAGCGTTCCGAATCCTGTCCCCACTGCTCTTGGCCGGCCTTGCCGGCTGTTCGGCGTTGCAGACAACGCCGCCGACGGCGGTGCATCAGCCGCTCAGCATCCGCCCCGAGCCGCGTACCGCCCAGGCCGCCCAGCCCGGCTCGATCTTCCAGCCGAGTTTCTCCCGACCCCTGTTCGAAGACCGGCGGGCCCGTTTTGTCGGCGACGTGATCACCATCAACCTGGTGGAGCAGACCCAGGCCAGCAAGTCCTCGTCGGCCAACGCCGAGCGCAACGCCACCCTCAGCGCTTCCATCTCGGCCCTGGCCAAGGTGCCCCTGGCCGGTCTGGCCGGGCTGGGTGCCACTGCGTCGGACGCCAGCAAGTTCGAGGGCAAGGGGGATGCGGCCGCGAACAACGACTTCCGCGGCACCATCACCACCACCGTGATCGAGGTGCTGCCCAACGGCAATCTGCTGGTCTCTGGTGAGAAGCAGGTGGCTATCAACCAGGGCAATGAATTCATCCGCTTCTCCGGCGTGGTCAATCCGGTTTATGTCACCGGCAGCAACACCGTCCAGTCCACCCAGGTGGCTGATGCCCGGGTTGAATACAAGGCCAATGGCTATATCGATGAGACCCAGCGCATGGGCTGGATGCAGCGCTTCTTCACCACCGTGCTCCCGTTCTGATGAGGCCAGCCATGACACGGATCGTTCGCCCCTGCCTGGCCCTGCTGGCCTGCATCGGCATGCTGGCGAGCGCGCCGGCCGGTGCGGAACGCCTCAAGGATCTCGCCTCCATCGGCGGTGTGCGTCAGAACCAACTCATCGGCTACGGCCTGGTGGTCGGCCTCGATGGCTCCGGGGATCAGACCACCCAGACCCCCTTCACCGTCCAGAGCATCATCAACATGCTCGGCAACCTGGGCATCACCCTGCCGCCCGGCCAGTCGCTCCAGCTACGCAACGTGGCCGCGGTGATGGTCACCGCCAGCCTGCCCCCCTTTGCCCGACCGGGCCAGCAGATCGATGTCACCGTGTCGTCCATGGGTAATGCCCGCTCCCTCAAGGGCGGCACGCTGGTCATGACGCCCTTGAAAGGGGCCGACGGGCAGATCTATGCCATGGCCCAGGGCAATCTCGCCGTCAGCGGGGCGGGAGGCTCCGCCGGCGGCACCAAGGTCACGGTCAACCACCTGTCCGCCGGGCGTATCCCCGGCGGTGCCACGGTCGAAAGGGCTATTCCGACCCCGGTGGGGCAGGGGGGGGCGGTCTTCGTCGAACTTGACGATGCCGATTTCGGCACCGCCCAGAACGTGGTGGATGCCATCAACCGCATCGCCCCCGGCAGCGCCCAGGCCGTGGATGGCCGTCAGATCCAGGTCCGGGCACCGGACGATCCCAACCTGCGGGTGGCCTTTCTGGGCCGACTCGAAAATCTGGATGTGACGCCCGCCGTGCAGGCCGCCAAAGTCATCGTCAACTCGCGCACCGGCTCGGTGGTGATGAATCAGAAGGTGGCCCTTCAGAACTGCGCCGTGGCCCACGGCAGCCTCACCGTCACAGTGAGCAACGATCCCCAGGTCAGCCAGCCCGGCCCGCTTTCCGGCGGTCAGACCGTGGTCACCAACAAGGGGGCGGTGGATGTCAAGCAGGAAGGCGGCACGCTCTTCAACGTCAAGGGCGGCACCAACCTTGCCGACGTGGTCAAGGCCCTCAACGCCGTAGGTGCCAACCCCCTCGAATTGATTGCCATTCTTCAGGCCATGAAGGCCAGCGGCGCGCTGCGCGCCGAGCTGGAGGTGATCTGATGGCCGCCCAGGATTTCGGCCAGATCAATGCCCTCGATCCCAACACCCTGTCGGGCT
>JAEUNV010000086.1 GCA_016790385.1 Zoogloea sp. | reverse complement strand
CGCTCCATGAGTTATCATGCGCGACTTGATCAAAAAACAAAGCACACCCCACCAATGATCCGCAAACTGCTGCGCCGTGTATTCCGCCGCGCCGCACCCGCCAACACCCCTCCCGAACCCGCTGTGATTCCGGTGACCCGCCATGGGGTACGCCGGGATCAGATCTCCCCCGCCGCCAACAAGGTCTGCACAACGCTGCAGGAAGCCGGCCACAAGGCCTTCGTCGTCGGTGGCGCGGTTCGAGACATCATTGTCGGTCAAACCCCGAAGGATTTCGACGTGGCCACCAGCGCCACACCCGAAGAGGTCCGCGCCCTCTTCCGCCGTTCACGCATCATCGGCCGGCGGTTCAAGATCGTGCACGTGATGAGCGGTGCCGAGACCATCGAAGTCTCAACCTTCCGCGCCATGCAGGACGCCGAATCGACGGAAACCGACGAACATGGCCGCGTGCTGCGTGACAACGTCTTCGGTTCCATGGCCGAGGACGCCACCCGCCGCGATTTCACCGTCAACGCGTTGTACTACAACCCCACCGACGAAACCGTCATCGACTACCACCACGGCGTCGCCGATCTCCAGCAGAAAACCCTGCGCATGATCGGAGATCCACGGGTGCGCTACCGCGAAGACCCGGTGCGCATGCTGCGCGCCGCGCGTCTGGGTGCCAAGCTCGGCTTGTCCATTGATCCGGCGGCTCGAGGCCCGATCCGCGAGATGGCCGACCTGCTCGAGAACGTGCCACCGGCCCGCCTGTTCGACGAAATGCTCAAGCTGCTGATGTCGGGTCACGCGGTGAAATGCCTGCGCCAGCTGCGCGAAGAAGGCCTGCACCATGGCCTGCTGCCGCTGCTCGATGTGATCCTCGAACAGCCCATGGGCGAGCGCTTCGTGTGGCTTTCCCTCGAGAACACCGACGAGCGCGTGCGCCAGGGAAAACCCGTTTCTCCCGGCTTTCTCTTTGCGACCTTGCTGTGGCACGAAGTGCTGGTCGACTGGGAAGCCCGCAAGGCAAACGGTGAGCACTCCCAGCCAGCACTATTCGAGGCGATGGACTCCGTGCTTGACCGACAATCCGGCAAGCTTGCGATCACCCGCCGCATCGCCGGCGACATCAAGGAAATCTGGGCCCTCCAACCGCGCTTCGAAAAACGCGCGGGCAAGACGCCCTACCGCCTTCTCGAGCAGCCGCGTTACCGCGCCGGCTGGGATTTTCTGCGTCTGCGGGCCCAGTCCGGTGAGCTGCCGATGGAGCTGCCCGACTGGTGGGAAGCCTTTGCCGACGCCCATCCGGAGGCCCGCGAGGGCATGCTGGTGCCCGACCGGAATGGCACCACCAGGAAGCGCCGTCGCCGACGCAAGCCCGCCGGAGCAGCCACAGCCCCTGTCGGCGAATGACCGCCACCGTCCCCGGCGTTCGCGCCTTCGTGGCGCTGGGCGCCAACATCGGCGAGCCAGTGAAGCACCTGCGGGCTGCGGTGGCGGATCTGGCGGCGCTACCCGGCACCCGGGTGGCCGCCCGCTCATCCCTTTACCGAAGCGCGCCCGTCGGGCTCCTCAACCAGCCTGACTTTATCAATGCTGTGATCGCCATCGACACCCAGCTCGCGCCCCTTGCGCTACTGCACCAGCTGCTGGCGATTGAAGCACGTCATGGCCGTGTGCGAAGCATTCCCAACGCCCCGCGCACCCTCGATCTCGATCTGCTGCTCCATGGCGACACGGTGCTCCACGACAGCGAGCTGACCCTGCCCCACCCACGCATGCATCAGCGTGCCTTCGTACTGCGACCTTTGCTCGAGATTGACGCCGCGCTGGTCCTGCCCGGTCTCGGCGCCGCCCGGGACCATCTCCCCGCCGTCGCTGACCAGGACATTTCCATCTTCGAGCCACTGTAATGCCAATCTGGGTCCAGACCGCCCTGCTGCTGGCGGCATCCAATGTGTTCATGACTTTCGCCTGGTACGGGCACCTGAAAAACCTGTCCACCTCGCCCTGGTACATCGCGGCGCTGATCTCGTGGGGCATCGCCCTGTTCGAGTATCTGTTGCAGGTGCCCGCCAACCGTATCGGCGCCCAGGAGCTCAATCTGGCCCAGCTCAAGATCATGCAGGAAGCGATCACCCTGACGGTGTTCGTGCCCTTTGCAGTCCTCTACATGCAGCAGCCTTTGAAGCTTGACTATCTGTGGGCCGCCCTGTGTATCCTAGGCGCCGTTTACTTCATCTTCCGCGCCTGAAAGGCGAAGTCACCCCATGCTCGACAAAGCGCGCTACATCGTCGTGGAAGGCCCCATCGGGGCAGGCAAGACCACCCTGGCCAAACGCCTGGCGGAGCGCCTCGGCGCCGATACCATGCTCGAAAACCCGGCTGCCAACCCGTTCCTGGCGCGCTTCTATCAAAACATGGAACGCTGGGGCCTGCCGACCCAGATCGCCTTCCTGTTTCAACGCAGCGAGCAGCTCGCAGCCTGCCCACACGATCCGCACCGGCGCCTTGTCTCCGACTTCCTGATCGACAAGGACCCGTTGTTCGCCGAGCTGAACCTGGCGGAGGACGAACTCAAGCTTTACCGCCAGCTTTATGAGCGGCTCAAACCCAGCGTGCGCAAGCCTGATCTGGTGATCTACCTGCAAGCCCAGCCCGATATTCTGATCGACCGTGTGCGCAAGCGTGGTGTTGAATCCGAGCGCAAGATCAACGAGCCCTACCTTCAGCGCGTCGCTGAAAGCTACGCCACCTTTTTCCATCACTACGACGCAGCGCCGCTCTTCATCGTCAATGCCGAATCCCTCAATCCGGTGGACAAGGATGAAGATTTCGAGCTGCTCTTTTCCCGGCTTCACGCCATGCGCAGCTACCGGGAGTTTTTCGGTTACGCCGGCTGACGCGGGGCCGCAGCCCAGCCACCTGACTGCGCGCCAACCCGTTCCGGAAGCCTTTCCGATTCCGCCTTCGAAGCCCCCATGTACCCCGCTCGGGAATGGAGTTAACTGCCGCCGCGATGAGGAACAGCCATGAGCTACCTACAAGAAAATAACAAACCCATCACCCTGTTCGAACTGGGCAAAATGCGTGCCGAAGGCCGCAAGATCGTCATGCTCACCGGCTACGACGCCAGCTTTGCCGCCCTTCTGGAGCGCTGCGGCGTCGATGTGATCCTGGTGGGTGACTCCCTGGGCAACGTGCTCCAGGGGCAGAAAACCACGCTGCCGGTCAGCATGGAACATATGGTCTATCACACCGAATGCGTGGCGCGGGGTTGCAGCCGGCCACTCATCGTTGCCGACATGCCCTTTGGCAGCTACGCCGAGAGCCCTGCGCAAGCCATGCGCAACGCTGCCCGTCTCATGGCCGCCGGTGCCCAGATGGTCAAGCTTGAAGGGGGGGCGTTCATGGCCGAGACGGTCCGCTTCCTGGTCGAACGTGGCGTGCCCGTGTGCGCCCACATCGGCCTCACGCCCCAATCCGTGCACCAGTTGGGAGGCTACCGTGTGCAGGGCCGCAGCGACGCCGGAGCCGCCATCCTCAAGAGCGACGCCCTGGCGCTGGAACAGGCCGGAGCGGCGCTGATCGTCATGGAAATGGTGCCCTCCACATTGGCCGCGGAGGTCACCGCCAGCCTTTCAAGCATGGCCACCATCGGCATTGGTGCTGGCGTTGACTGCCACGGTCAAGTATTGGTGCTGCATGACCTGATCGGTGTCTTTCCCGGCAAGCGGCCGCGCTTCGCCCGGAACTTCATGGAAGGCGCCACCAGCATCGACGACGCAGTCACCCGATACGTTTCAGACGTGCGGGAAGGACGCTTCCCCGGCCCCGAACACAGCTACTGAGATTCCAATAATGCAGATCCACCCCCACATCGCAGACTTGCGCAGGGCCCTCGCGAATGCCGGGCGTATCGCCTTCGTGCCGACCATGGGCAACCTTCACGAGGGTCACATCACCCTGATGCACCAGGCCCGGGAGCACGCGGATGTGGTCGTGGCAAGCATCTTTGTCAATCGCCTGCAATTCGGTCCCAAGGAAGATTTCGACAAATACCCGCGGACTTTCGAGAATGACTGCGCTCGACTCCGCGACGCCGGAGTAGACATTCTGTTTGCTCCGGACGAAAACGAAATGTATCCGGCGCCCCAGCGCTACCACGTGGAGCCAGACCACGCTCACGTGAGTATTCTGGAAGGCGCCGTTCGGCCTGGTCACTTCGGCGGCGTGGCTACGGTCGTGCTCAAGCTCTTCAACATCGTCCAGCCCGATGTGGCCCTGTTCGGCAAGAAGGACTACCAGCAGTTGATGGTGCTGAAGAACATGGTCCGGGAGCTGGCGCTCCCCATTGAAGTGCTGTCGGGCGAGACTGTGCGTGCCGAGGATGGTCTGGCCCTCTCCTCACGCAACGGCTACCTCAGCGCGGCGGAGCGCGCCGAGGCACCGCGACTGAGCCGGGTGCTGCAACACATCAGAAACAGGATTGTGGCGGGAGATCGCGACTTTCTGAGGCTTGAAACCGAAGCTGTTGCGGAACTGTCCGCCCATGGCTGGCAGCCCGACTACATCGCCGTTCGCCAGCGCGGCGATCTTCAGTCGCCCCGCGGCGACGTCCCGCTGGTCGTTTTGGGTGCAGCCAAACTCGGCAGCACCCGGCTCATCGACAACCTGGAAATCTGAAACCCCTGACGGTTCCCCAGGCCGTGCTCAGACCGTCGGATGAAAACTGGCGGCCACCATCAGATCGCCCCCACGGGCATGTCGCTCAATCTGGCCGAAGTATTCGGCAAGGGCCATGCATTGCCGGATGTCCTCGAGCAGGTAGTCGCTGCTCACACAAAGGGTGGTCTCACTGATCTCGGCGCCCGACGCACAGGCTGCGCGAATCGCACGCACAACACCCGGGTAGATGGGGTCGCGCTGCAGCAAGGCCGCCAGACGGACGCGCACGTGGGGCGCCTGGGTGGACTTCTTGGGGTAGCGTTCCAGCCGCATGCAGGCCTGCCGGATGTTTTCGCGCACTTGCCGGTGATGTCCCTGGCTCTGCTCGCGACTCATACGTTCAATGGAGGCAAGCCAGTCGGCCGGAATCCGCCTGCGTTCCACAGCGCGCTCACGCCACGCCTGCCAGACAATCATACCCACGGCCAGCAGGCCGACGGCAGCAAACAGATGGGCATCCATGATCAGCTCCATACATCAGACTTCGATGTCCGAAGCTTAGAAGCGGCGCACAATATCAATGGGTGACAAATTCACGCGTTTGCGCAAATACGGCCCCTGCGCCCCCCATAATCACCAGTAGTGCGAAATCGATCACGCCGCGCGTAGCGGAATCAAGAAGCCCTCGCCGTGCTGCTGACGCGCCCCAGACGTATCGATACAGCCCCGCCCGGGCAGGCCGAGTCGGACACCGTTGCCATGAGCCCCAGGCTGCCGTCGGCAACCATCCGTTCAAGACGGTAGCCGTTGCCATAAACCGCGCTGAGGCGGAATCCGGTTTCGGGGCGCAGGCACAGCTTTCTGCGGATACGGCTGATATGCGTATCGACCGTCCGGGACACTGCCAACAGGGAACTTCCCCACACCGCCTCAAGCAGACGTCCCCGGGTCAGGGTGCGCCCCAGGTTGCGGAAGAGGAACACCGCGAGCTCAAACTCCTTCTCGGTAAGCGTCACCGGAGCGCCATTCATGAGCAACAGCTTGGCCGAAATGTCAAAACGATAGGGGGGCATTTCGAGCACATTCGCACGGCAGGCAAATCCGGAACCGCGACGACGCATGACGGCCGTCGCACGCGCCACCACCTCGCGAACACCAACGGGGCCGATGATGTAGTCATCGGCCCCGTTGCCAAGAATGTAAGCAAGCTCGCTCTCGCTGTTGTGGCAATTGAAAAAAATGACCGAACTGTCGAGACCCGGACCAAGACACAATTCCCGGAGGATCTGGCGGGCATCGCGGGGGTTCCATTCGAGCAGAAACAGGTCGAAATGCTCGCTTTCGGCGTGGTGGATCAGGGCGCTTGCGTCCACGTAGCGACGGACTTGATGGCCCGCCGCTTCCAGCGCATTCGTAAGATCATCAACCAGCCCGAACTCGGTATGCAGCAGGGCAACATGCATTCAAAATCACCTCCGCAATGATGGATACCCGATGATGTCAAACAAATATCCTAGTACCTCATTGCATTAAAGGGAAATGCTGACCAATTCTGACCGACTACAGGAGGCTGAAATAGCCGTCGAAACGATAGCCGTGCCCGTAGCTCGATACCAAAGGGAGGCGCAGCCCGCATTTCCGTACCACTTTGGCCCGAAGACGGCTTACCAGGGCCTCGAGTCTCGCCTCGGTATAACCCGGCGCCGCCTCTGCCAGTCTGGCAACCAGCACTGAGCGACCCACCCTACGATCCACGCCGGAAAACAGTGTGCGCAACAGGCAATGCTCCAGGGAAGTGATGACCACGCTCCTGCCATTGGGAGCCCGGAGCACAAGTTGTCGGCCGTCCAGCAGCCACGGGCTTGGCACCTGCATGGGGAGCGGGTTCGGAGAAGGTGCCTGAAGGCAGCGATACACGCTGATCAAGGTGGCTTCGAGTTCGTCGGGATCAATCGGCGCGACGAGACAGGCATTTGCCCCACCTCGCAGCAAGGCAATGCGCAAGGCCTTGTCATCCCGGTCCATACACATGATGACGCCGCAACCCAAGTAGCTGTGCAGACGTTGCCCGAAGTCCAGACCATCCCCGTCGGGCATCTGTGCATCCACGACCAGCATTCCAACCGGCTCATCCACCAGCGCTTCAGCGTGGACGAGCGACGTGGCCCCACGAACCCGCATTCCCGCTCGGCCCAGATGATCAGCCAGCTGTTCACAGACGGATCGATTATTCATCACCACCAAAACCGACAGATCCATCAGCCCGCCACTCCCTCCTTCAGCGTCC
>JAEUNV010000081.1 GCA_016790385.1 Zoogloea sp. | reverse complement strand
CCTGCCCATCGAGAAGGCGCTTTCCGGCGAGGTCTTCCGGTCGCGGCCCGACATCACCTGGCGATACCTGTCCCAGATCGAATCGAGCTGCCGTGGCGCCCGCCCCAACGCCGGGCACTACGCGATTGCCCGACTGGAAGCCCTCCACGGCAAGGTCACCACCTTGACCCAGAACGTGGATGGCTTTCATCTGGAGGCGGGCTCCAGGGATGTCATCGAGATGCATGGCACCCTGCGTCGGCTGCGCTGCGTGGACTGCGGGCGTGTTCGCCAGGTCGATAACTACGCCGGCCTGTCGATTCCGCCTGAATGCCCCCATTGCGGAGGGGGATTGCGGCCTGACGTGGTGCTCTTTGGTGAGAGCCTGCCCGACCAGGCCGTGCACCGCTTCCAGGCCGTCCTGGCTGCGGGGCCCGACCTGATCTTCACGGTGGGCACCGGCAGCGCATTTCCCTATATTGCCGGCCCGGTCCTGTGGGCGCTGGAAAACGGCGTTCCGACCATCGAGATCAATCCCGGCAGCACGCCTGTCAGCGAGCGGGTGGATGTTCGCCTGCGCCTGCGTGCCGCCGAAGCGCTTCCCGCCATTCTCGATGCCGCCGGCTACACGCTGGAGAATGGCGCCGACGCTTGAACGCGTCTCTCCCGCTGTTTTCGGGCTATTTCGCTGCAGCGCGGCAAAGCCTAGAATTGACGGCTTTCCTTGTCTGGCCGCCGGCATGGATCTCCCTCGCCTACTTGCCCAGCTCGACGACACCCTTCTGAGCGAGCTGTTTTCCGCCAGCGCCCTCAATCGCGCGAAGGCCTATGTGGGCCGGGTGCGCCACATCGAGATGGCGGGCAACCAGCTCCAGGCCCAGGTGCAGGGGTCCGAAGCGGTGCCCTACCGGGTCACGGTGCGGATTGAGCGCCGGGAGTTTTTCGGCCAGAGCAGCGTCGAGCTGGCCACCCGCTGCACCTGTCCGGTTGGCAACCGCTGCAAGCATGCCGCCGCGCTCGTTCTCGCAGCCCGCCGGCCGGGCGCCCTGGTGGACAAGCCCCGTGCAGAAATCCTCGCCTGGGCGCGGGGCCTGCGCGAGCGCATCGACAAGGTTGGCAAGGCCAGGAAGGCGGCGGCCTCCAAGGAGGCCATCTTTTACCTGTGTTCGGTGATCAACCTGCCCACGGGTGAGGAGATGGAGTTCAGCCTGCTCAAGGCCAAGGTGGGTGCCGATGGGGGGCTGAGCAGCCTGGCAGCCGAGTGGTCCAACTACGAGCAGGCCCTGCTTCGCCCGCCCGCCTTCGTGCGTGACGAAGATCTCAATGTGTTCCGTCTCCTGCGCGAGGCCAACCGGCGAACCGGCGGGTATGGCTGGCCCCACCTGAGCGGCAGTCCGGGCCTGGCGCTGCTGGAAGCGGCCGTGGCCACCGGCCGCGCCTATCTGGAAGCGGACGGCAGCGGCCGGATTTCTCTCCTGCACGGAGGGCCACCCCGCCCAGGGCTGCTGGAGTGGGTACCCGGCGCCAATGGCACCAAGGCGCGGGTTGCCACCGAACCGGCCGCCGCCCTGGTGATCCGCACCGACCCCATCGCCTACCTGGACCCGGTGCAGGGGGAGGTTGGCCGGGTCATGCTGGAGGATGGCGCGGTGGTCGGTGAACTATTGACCCTCCCGCCCCTGGCTCCGGCCGAGCTGCCGGTGATCGCCAATGCGCTGGCCGACGTGGCGCCGGCACTGCCCTCGCCCCAGGGGCGCCGCGCCGCCGAACTGCCTCTGGTGTCTCTGCCCTGTCAGCCCGTCCTCAGTGTGGCTTCCCTGTTCTGCTGGAGCTGGCGCAAGCACCGGGGCTACGAAGCCGATTTCGGTGGCCACGAATACGACGTCGCCATTCCCGTGTTCACATACGGAGATGCCCGCTTTGAACCCGGCGCCACCAGCGAGCTGGCCAGTCTGCCCGATGGCCGCGCCGTCCGCGTGCGGCGTGACCTCGCTGCCGAGGAAACCGCCTGGAAGGCCTTTCTTTCCGCCGGCTTCCAAGCCCTCAAGCGTGGTTGGCTGATCAGCCCGGGAACCGTTACCGATGGTCTCTATGGCCTTGAGAGCGAAGCCCACTGGATTCACTTCTTCTCCCTGATTGCCCCCGACTTGCGCAGCGCCGGCTGGCACATCGACTGCCCCAAGGATTTCCGCCATCGGGTGCTGGTGGCCAGTGGCTGGGAGGTGAAAGTCGAGGACAGCGACGAGGGCTGGTTCGAAGTGTCTCTCGGTGTGGAGGTGGAAGGTCGCCGGGTGGATCTGGCACCCATGCTCCACGCGGTTTTCCGCCAGGACCCCCGTTGGCTCGACCCCAGGCAGATCGATGCGATTCCCGACAGCGCTCAGGTGGTGGTGCAACTGGAGGATGGTGATCGCGTTGCCCTGGCGGCGGAGCGCGTCAAGCCCATCGCCCGCAATCTCGTTGATCTCTTCGACACCCCCTCCGGTACGCTCAAGCTGTCGCGTTTCGACGCGCCGCGCCTGGCCGACGTGCTTGGTGACGGTTGGCGTGCCGAGGGCCTGGCCAGCCTGGAGGCCTGGATCGAGCGCATCCGCGGTGCAGGAAAGATCAAGGCGGTGGCCGCGCCCAAGGGTTTTGCCCTCGATCTGCGCCCCTACCAGCTCGAAGGCCTGGCCTGGCTCCAGCACCTGCGCAAGCACGAGCTGGGTGGCATCCTGGCCGACGACATGGGCCTCGGCAAGACTGCCCAGACCCTGGCCCACCTGCTCACCGAAAAGCGTGGCCGGCGCCTGGGCAAGCCGGCCCTCGTGGTGCTGCCCACTTCGCTGGTGTTCAACTGGCAGCGGGAGGCCGAGCGCTTCGCCCCCGATCTCAAGGTGCTCAGCCTGCGTGGCGCGGGCCGGGCCGAGGCCTTCGCGAAGATTCCGGAGCACGATGTCTGCCTCACCACCTACCCGCTCCTGTGGCGTGACCGGGAGCAGCTCGCCGCCCACGAATACCATTCCCTGATCCTCGACGAAGCCCAGACCGTCAAGAACGCCGCCAGCCAGGCCGCCCAGGTGGTGCGTACCCTCAAGGCGAAGCACCGCCTGTGCCTTACTGGCACGCCGCTGGAGAACCACCTGGGCGAGCTGTGGAGCCAGTTCGACTTCCTGCTCCCCGGCTTTCTGGGGGACCAGAAGGATTTCACCGCCCGCTGGCGCACCCCGGTCGAAAAGCACGGTGATACCGTGCGCCGGGATCTGCTGGCCCGCCGCATCGCCCCCTTCATCCTGCGCCGGCGCAAGGCGGACGTGGCCACTGAACTGCCGCCCAAGACCATCGTGGTGCGCAGCGTCGAACTCGAAGGCCGCCAGCGTGACCTCTACGAGACCGTGCGTGCCTCCATGGACAAACGGGTTCGCGACGAGATTGCCGCGCGGGGTTTTGCGCGCAGCCAGATCGTCATTCTCGATGCCCTGCTCAAGCTGCGCCAGGTGTGCTGCGACCCGCGCCTCATCAAGACCGACGCCGCCGCCAAGGTGAAGGAGCGGGCCAAGCTCGACATGCTCATGGACATGCTGCCGGAGCTGGTGGAGGAAGGCCGCAAGGTGCTGCTGTTCTCCCAGTTCACCGGCATGCTCGGTCTGATTGCCGCCGAGCTCACTGCCCGGCGCATCGATTACGTCACCCTCACCGGCGACACCCAGGACCGGGAAGCTCCGATCCGCCAGTTCCAGGACGGCGAGGTGCCGGTATTCCTGATCAGCCTGAAGGCCGGCGGCGTGGGCCTCAACCTCACCGCCGCCGATACAGTCATCCACTACGATCCCTGGTGGAACCCGGCCGTCGAAAATCAGGCCACCGACCGGGCCCACCGCCTGGGGCAGAAGAAGGCGGTATTTGTATACAAGCTGGTGGTGGCCGGGTCGATTGAAGAGAAGATCCTCGGCCTGCAGGAAAAAAAGGCCGAACTCGCCGCCGGCATCCTATCCGAGGATCATCAGGGCACGGTCAAGTTTCGCGAAGACGATATCCGCGCCTTACTCGCACCCTTGCCCGAAGCGACAGGCGACGGAGCGCCCAAGCGGCGCGGACGCCCCGCCAGGGCTTGATTATCCCGGGAGCACGCCGGTCAGCGGGTGATGATCTCGCGATGCATCGGGGCCAGTTTGGCCAGCAGCTTGTTCTGGGCCCGGAAGGGAACGCCCTGCGCGTCCATGGCCTTCTGCAAATCCTCCACCAGCGCGTTGAAATCCGCTTCGCGAATGCCGAGCCCCGCGTGCAGCGGCCCCATTGGGGCGCCGCCGTAGGTGCAGGGGCCTTCAAGGACGGCGCAGATCTGATCCACCAACTGTGCCTTGACCCGGGTCTGGTCGGCCTTTTCGAAGAAGGGGCGAGTGCGTGGATCGGCCAGCAGCCGGAGCATGAAGTCATCCATGATCTTCACCAACCCCGGTTTTTCACCGAAGGCCTGGAAGGTGGACAAATCCGGTTCGGCGCGGCCGGCCGCGGGAAGGGCCATGGCGGCACAGGTCGCAACAAGGGTAATCAGGTAACGGGTTTTCATCGGGGTGCTCCTCGGGTCAGAAGCCGACCTGTAGCGACAGGTAGGGCGCGCGCTGGTTGTCCTTGATGACGATGTTGCCCAGGTGGGCGTAGGCCAGCGTCACCGAAACGTTCTTGATCGGTTGGTAGGCAACGAAGAAGTCGTACCAGTCATCCTCCCGCGCGATCTTCAGGTTGTCCGGCTTGCTGCGATACTCGACGCCCACCGCCAGATCCTTGCGGACCAGGTAGGCCAGGGAGGTCTCGAACTGGGTGGAATAGCCATCGCGCTTGTCGCCGCCGAAACCCAGAATCCCGAGCTGGTTGGCCTTGGTCTGGCGGAGAGTCACGTTGGCAAGCACGCTCTGGGCGAGGAAAAGCTTGGTGGCGCTGACATAGAAA
>JAEUNV010000025.1 GCA_016790385.1 Zoogloea sp. | reverse complement strand
GCGCGGACGAAGAAGGTGTCGGTCATCGTGCCGCCGGCATCGATGCCCATCACCTGCACATTTGACTGCTGGACTTGCATGTCGTGTCTCCTGTCATTGGTGTGTGTGAAGCGGGGCTCCACATCAATCCAAGGGCAAGGGACGGGCCAGGGGACATGCCAGGTCGTGGAAAGCGGCCGGGGAGCCTTGTGCAGCAAGGCTCCCGGGTCAATCAATGGGCGCCCGGGGCGGGGGGCGGACCGGTGGCGATTCTGTCCGGAATCCTGAATCAGCGGACTGGTTGTCCGGATTCCGGACACTTTTCAGGGCTTCTGTTGCGTCGCACAAGTCATTGATATATATGGTAATTTATTGACTTTATGGTGCAATGAAGCTAGTTTGTCCGGAGAGGTCCGATCTTTTTTCAACCTGCCTGTCAGAGCCCCCCCATGCCCTTTTCCCACTGCGGTACCCTGATTCCCCGGATTGGTGACGAGCAGGTCGTGGCGGCTGCCTGGACGCGCTTCCTCCAGCATCAGTCTGTGCAGGTGGGCGGTGTGCGCAGTGTGGTGCTGCATTCGTGGCAGCGCTGCCGATCCGAGGCGGTCAATCCGGAAAGCTCCTGCGCACCGGCAGTGGACCACGAGCGGGTGCGCCAGCTGCTGGCGGAGCATCGAGAGCTCTGTGATGCCGCGCGCCCGGTCCTGGATGGCCTGCGGGACATCCTTCGGGAATGCGGCTCGCTCATCATGCTCACCGACCCCGGCGGCACCATCCTCGACCTCAACGGAGAGTCACGGGTCCGCAGCGCCGGAGAGGGGGTGAATCTGGCAATGGGGGGGTGCTGGAACGAAGAGCTGATTGGTACCAATGCGATCGGCACCGCAATTGCCACCGGTGTGCCGGTGCAGATCCACGCGAGCGAGCACTTTTGCGTGGACGTCAAGCGATGGACCTGCGCGGCGGCGCCCATCCTCGATCCTTTGGGTCGGAATCTCCTTGGCGTGGTGGATGTTTCCGGTGTCAAGGAGACCTTCCATGGCCATAGCCTGGCCCTGGTGATGGCGGCGGCCAAGCAGATCGAAGGCGAGTTGGCCCGGCGTGACGGCATCCTGCATGCCCGTCTGCTGGCCAGGGCCATGGATGATTTCATCCGCTACGGCAATGACTGTTTGATGCTCTGTGATCCGCGCGGTCGTGTGGTGCGGACGTCGGGCAGTGTCCAGGCCGCGCGAGAGCACCATGGGGTTCGACTGCCCTTCGAGGTAGGCGCGCAACTGGTGGCCCTCAATCTCAGTCTCTCGGCCTCCGACCGCCAGCGGGCTCGACCTGCCTGGCTGCTGCCGGAATGGCTCCATCCAATAAGGGACGGAGACACGGTGCTCGGGACACTGCTGGTGATTCCCCTGGGGGCGCGTGGGCACCGGAGCGTCTCGTCCTCCACCCGGGCCGGCACCGACGGTGCCGGGGCGACCGATGCCTTTGCGGAGATCATTGGCGACAGCGCGGTGCTGAAGGCGTCCAAGGAGCGTGCGCGGCGGATTGCGCCGCTGGATCTTCCCGTTCTCCTGCTGGGCGAGACGGGCGCCGGAAAAGAGCTTTTCGCCCGCGCCTTGCATGGTGCCGGCGGGCAATCCAGCGGCCCCTTCGTGGCGGTCAATTGCGGCGCCCTGACGCGGGAGCTCCTGGCCAGCGAACTCTTTGGTTATGTCGAGGGGGCGTTTACGGGTGCCCGCCGGGGCGGCCTGGCCGGCAAGTTCGAACAGGCCGACGGGGGGACGCTGTTTCTCGACGAAGTGGGGGAAATGCCCCTCGACATGCAACCTCACCTTCTGCGGGTGTTGCAGGACGGGCAGGTGGTACGGCTGGGGGATATCCGTCAGCGCAAAGTGGCGGTCCGCATCGTGGCCGCCACCAATCGCGATCTGCAAACCGAAGTGGAGGCCGGGCGTTTCAGGGAGGATCTCTATCACCGGCTGTGTGCCGTGAGTTTGAGCTTGCCGGCCCTGCGGGAGCGCCCCGGCGATATCGAGATCATCGTGGAACACCTCAACCAGCGTCTGGCGGCCAAGTATGGCTGTGCGCCGAAAGCTCTGGATCCGTTGGTCCACCGGGCATTTCGGTGCTATCGCTGGCCCGGTAACATCCGTGAGCTGCGCAACGTGTTTGAGGCCATGTTTGCGTTGAGCGATGGCGAACTCATCGATGCCGCCCAACTGCCCCCCGCAATCTCCCGGGTGATGGCCGAACAGGCCGAGGGGCTTGGCGAGGCGCCCGCGGCGGAAGGAATGGGGCGCCTTGAGCAGGTGGAGCGTCAGGCAGTGCTGGATGCCATCGCCGGTGCCCGCGGCAATATGTCCCTGGCGGCGCGCACGCTGGGGATCTCGCGAAGCACGCTGTATGTAAAGCTGGCGGCCATCCGGGCTCGGGAGGCGAAGCACTGGACCCGATCGGTCACCTGAGCGGCCGTCGCAGGTCGAGGGCTTCGAGCGCCGCCCTTCAGCTCAGCCAGCGCACGAGCATCGCGTAAAGTCGATCCGGGACGATCGGTTTGGGGAGAAAGTCGTTCATGCCAGCGGCCATGCAGTTGGCCCTGTCTTCATTGAATACATTGGCGGTCATCGCCACGATGGGAACGGACTGCCGTGCCGCCAGCAGACGGATGCTGCGCGCGGCGGAAAGGCCGTCCATCCTGGGCATCTGCATATCCATCAAAATGACATCGTAGGCCTTCTCGGTTGCCATCCGGACGGCCTGCTGACCGTCATCCGCCGTGTCCACGGCAAGCCCCATGTCGGTAAGAAGCTCCTCTGCCACCATCTGACAGACCGGCTCGTCCTCCACCAGGAGGACGCACTTGCCGGGGCTGATGTCTCGCAGCCGTGCCTCGATGTGGGTCTGGTCGGGCAGTTCGGTGTCGGTTTGTGGCAGCGCGTGTCGTTCCAGCCGGGCGGTCAGCCAGAAGATACTGCCCTTGTCAGGCGTACTGTTCACGCCTACGGTGCCACCCATCAATTCGGCAAGGCGTTGGGTAATCGCCAGGCCCAGGCCGGTACCGCCGTACTCCCGGGTTGTTGAGCTGTCTGCCTGCTCAAAGGCGTGAAAAATCTTGCCGATTGCGTCGGCGGGGATGCCGATTCCGGTGTCCTCCACCTCGAAGCGCACCAGCACGCTGCTGCCTTCATCCTGATCGACGCGAGCTCTCAAGCTTACGCAGCCCTGCTGGGTAAACTTGATGGCATTGCCCACGTAATTGAGCAGCGCCTGACGCAAGCGCGTGCCGTCGCCCAAGACACCCTGCAGATCGGTGACCGGTTCCGCCCTCAGGCGGATTCCCTTTCCGGCAGCCCGGTCATTCATGATTGAAACCACGTTGTCGAGCAGAGCCTGCAGGTGGATGGGTTCCGCGCCAAGGGTCAGCTTGCCGGCCTCGATCTTGGACAGATCCAGAATCGAATCGATGATCTCCAGCAGATGCTTGCTGGCAGCGGTGATCTTGTCCAGGCGGTCCGTCTGCTCGGGCGTGGTGCCGGACTTCCGCATCAGGTAGGCCATCCCGGAGATGGCATTCAGGGGGGTGCGGATCTCATGGCTCATGTTCGCCAGGAAGGTGCTCTTGGCGACGTTGGCGGCCTCCGCGGCATTGCGCGCCGTTTCAAGCTCTTCGGTGCGTTTGTGGACCAGTTCCTCCAGGTGCGCCCGGTGCATGTCAAGCTCATGTTCCAGCGTCTTTGTCGCGGTCACGTCGGTCACAAAGCCATACCATACCGTGCAGCCGTCCGTGTCCCGCTCGGGAACCGCGTCCACATGCAGCCATTTGAGCGAACCATCGTCCAACTGGATGCGGTAATCCACCAACCAGCGCTCCATGTGTTCGGCCGACTGGCGGAGCGACGCGAAGAATCGCTCACGGTCTTCGTGGAAGAGAAGTCGGCGGATGCTCGATGCGCTTTCCTCCACGGTTTCCGAACTGACCCCGTAGAGGCTGCGCACGGCCTCGCTGGCAAAGGGGAAGGCGCCTGTCCCGTCGGGAAGCTGTCGGTACTTGAACACCATCCCAGGTACGTGAGTCAGAATCTTGCGCACCTGCTCGGTCGCCGCCATGCGGGTGATCACGGCCTCCTGATCGACAATGGCCTTGAGCAGTCCGTTGAAGGCATTGGCCAGTTTTCCGATCTCATCGTCCCGCTCGACCGGCAGAGCCTCCCGTGGCCGGGTACCTTGGCGCATCTCTTCCAGCAGGATGGCCGATTTCTCGAGTGGCCGTAGCTGGCGGCGTACCCACCACCACGCAACCCAGCCTGTAAAAAATGTCAGCACCAAGGCCGCCACTACAAGTCGCACCTGGATCTGACGTGCCACCAGGAAGGCCTCCTGGGTCGGCAGTACGGATTGCATGAGCCAAGCTGTCTTGCCAATCCTGACCGATGAAGAGAGCTCCTCTACGCCGCGGGAGCTGACCGCGATACCTGAGCCTTCATGTCCGGCGATGTACTTGTCGTAGATGGGATTCACGCCTGCGGCGGGGCCTGCCCCCATGACCCGGCGCTTGTCGGACGAAGCGATGTAGGTCCGGGTCCTGCTGTCCGTGATCACGAAGTCGCCGGTGTGCCCGTACTTTGCCCGGCTGATCTGGTCCAGGAAATTAGGTTCGAGCAGGTTGGTGACACCAAGCACCGCGCCACGGAAACGTTTGTCTGCGCCCCGGATCGGGACTGCGATGGTGATCACGGGAACACCGGTCCTGCGTCCGACCATGGGTGGCGTGATGATGGGAGTCAGTGTTTTGCGCAAGGTTTGGAAGTAAGCCCGGTCGCCGTAGGCCGTTCCCACACGTTCAAGATGAGCGGGTACGCTAGCCATCGCCGTGCCCTCTGCGTCCACAACGATCACGCCCCAGTTAAAGAGCGCGTCGACGCCGACCTGGGCCTCGAGCATAGACTGGATGTGGGCCGCGTCCGCGTTCGGCAAGGCCTCCAGCCGTTGCGCAAGCTGGCTCAGAATTTCATTGCGCTCCAGTAGGGAGCGATCGATCTCCGAGGCCAGGATGGAGATGGTCGAAAACTGCTGCGCGGAGATGGCGGCCTCCATGTCCGAACGGACGTAGCGGCCTATTCCCAGGGCGACGATCCAGATCGACACCACCGACGCGCACAGCGCCCCGGCAACAAGTCGCGTTCTCAGGGACTTCCACGAAGGGTTGCTCACTGCCAGGTCTCCACCGGGTCCGCCCGTCTGTCTTGTACCGAAATCCCACACGAGT
>JAEUNV010000009.1 GCA_016790385.1 Zoogloea sp. | reverse complement strand
CGCTTGAACAAGGCCTACAAGGCGGTGATGGCGGATCTGTCGGCGGCGCGGCGGGATGAACTTCAGGGGGTGCAGCGGCTGTGGCTCAAGTTTAGAGAGACCAACTGCCGCTTTTATGCCGACCCGGACGGCGGGTCGATGGCCCGGGTGGAGGCGAATCACTGCTTTCTGTCCATGACCGCGGCTCGCGCGCGGGAGCTGGAAGGTTTTGGCAAGCCCTAGCCAGGGCTGCCCTCGCCCGCATGATGGGCGGGGAGGGCAGTGCCTTGGTGCTTACTTCCGGCGACGCAGCATGAAGCCCGTCAGCCCCAGGGCCGCCAGGGCAAGGGTGGCGGGTTCGGGGATCTGCTGGGCCTGAAAGCCGGGAAAGACGTCGCCGGTGATGCCCAGTACGAAGAACTGGTTGGGGTTGGCGGTGGGGGTGCCATTGACGTCCACGGTGTCGAGGAAGTCGTTGTCGTTCACCACGATGAGGCTGTGCTGGAGCACGCCGTCCACCCACACGTCGGGTCCGAAGGCGAGGCCTTCGATCTTGGCGGGGATGGTCCGGTCGGTGTAGCCATTGGCCTTGAGCAGGGCGACCAGGTCGACAAACAGGGTCTTGGTGACGGCTTTGCCGGCGAGGGCGGCGGCACCGGTGTCGTTGCTCACGTCCTGGGCGCCGCTCAGGTTGATGGTGTAGAGCTTTTTCTGGACGGCCTTGGAGTCGTCGCCGAGGCCCTTGCCGTCGCGCTCGTCAATGATGAACTCGTGGTCGTTGATGGCGACGATTTCGCTGATTGTGCTGTACTTGGGCTTGGCGGCGGTGCCGATGTTGTCGAGCTGGTAGGCGTATTCGTGGGTGACTTTGCCGGTGGCCAGGTCGATGGTGACGATGCGCACGGTGCTCGCGGCGGTGCCTCCGTCCTGGGCCAGGGGGCTTTGCATGACGCCGACCAGGGTCTTGCCGTCGGGGGTGATGGCGAGGCCTTCCATGCCCTTGTTGGTGACGCGGCCGCTGGTATTGGCGGCGATCTCGGCGGCTTCGGTGGCGGCCGGGGTGGTGGCGGCAAACTTCTCCGGCAGGGTGATCACGCCGGTGCGTTCGCCGGTGCTGCGGTCGAAGCGGTAGATGTAGGGGCCGTACTCGTCGGAGATGTACACGCTCTTGCCATCGGCGGCGACGCGGATGCCTTCCAGGTCGAGGCGGGCGTTGATCGGGTTGGTGGTGGAGGTGCCGGTGGCGAAAGCGTCGGAGCGGCCGGTGAAGTAGTGCTCGCCGTTGCTGCCGGTGAGCACCGGTGCAGTGCCGTAGCTGAGGGCGGCGCTACTGGACAGCAGGGTGGTGGAATCAAGCACCGGGGTGAGGGTGGCGATACTTCCGGCACTGAAGGCGGTTGTGCTGAGGCCCAGGTTGAGGGTCTGGAAGCGGGGGATCCAGCTGGTGGTGTTGTCCACCGCGCTGTTCCAGGCGCTGGCGTTGGGGCCGCGGTCGGGGGTGAGCAGGAAGGTGTCGCCGCCGGCCCAGGCGATGGCGGAGCCGAGCCCGCCGAGGATGTTGGCCGGCACGCCGTTTTCGAGGGTGCCGTTGAGTCCCGAGAGGTCTGAGCCGCTGATCTGGCCAATGCCGATCAGGGAGACACCCGCATGGGCAGGGGCGGCCAGGGGCAGGACGAGGGCTGCCGGTACGAAGACGGCAAGAAGGCGTTTGACGAACATGGGTGGATTCCTTGGGTGGACTTAACCGCGGAACCCTACGCATGGACTATTACATCACCGTGAATCAGCCCCCATCGATGGTCTTCAGCCGGTTCCTGCGCTGCGCGAGCCAAGCCTGGGCGGGGGCGATGGCCCGTTCGGGGATCTGTGCAACCAGGGCCGAGATGCTGTTGAAACGGATCGGCGGGCCGAGGAAGTAGTCCAGCTCCTGGAAGTCGACCAGCATGGCGGCCGGGTTGCGGCCTTCCTCCACGATGGGCACCAGCGGCATGCGCAGAGTGGCGGCAATGATGGCCTGGAGCTCCTGGGGCACCGACGGGCCGCTGAGATCGACAATGACAAAGCTGCACAGGCCCGCCAGGGTGATCACGGTTTCCGTGTAGTTGCGCTGCCGGGGCCGTTCGAAGTCGAAGATGATGGGGATCAGGCCCTGCTGGCGCAGGCTGTCGGCAACCGCCCGCAGCACGTCCAGCCCACCGCCGCCGAAGCGCCCGAGGATGAGTACGCTGTGCTGGGTGGTGGTGTTGAAGACGTCGCGCAGTTTGCGGTGGTTGAGCAGCACGTAGATGAACTGGGCCACTTCCAGGTCGTCGGTGGTGATGCGCGGCTGGTCGGGGCGGGTGACCAGCAGCTCGCGCTGTTCGGCGCCTTCCAGGGTCACCTCCCAGGCGGCAATGCCGTACACCTGGGCGCCGTTGAGTTTGGCGTGGCTCAGGTCGGTGCTGACGAGGATGGCGCTTTTCAGGTCGGCTTCGCTCAGGTCGGCGCCTTGCATCTTGGCGGCTCGCAGGTTGGCGCCGGCCATTTCGGCTTTCACCAGGGAGGCGCCCTCCAGATCGGCGCCGCTGAGGTTGGCTTCGCGCAGCTTGCAGCCGTCGAGGCGTGCACCTTTCAGGTGGGCCCGGCGCAGGTAGGCGTCGTGGAGGTCAAATCCGGAGAGGTCGCGGCCATCCAGGCGGGCGCTGCGCAGCTGGGGCGGCAGATCGGGGTTGGCCCGGCGCCAGGCGTTCCAGGCGTCGCGGCCCTGGTCGAGAAGGGCGAGGTGATCCGGGTTGGGCATGGTGGATCCTGGCGGGCGGGCTTGGGCGGTCCGTGGTGTTGCCTCGCAGGCAAGGCCCGGGGCCTAAGCCGTGGCCTCTTCTGCCTCCCGTTCCTCCTGTTGCAGGGCCCACATCTGGGCGTAGGCGCCACCGCTGGCCAGCAGTACGGCGTGGCTGCCCC
>JAEUNV010000693.1 GCA_016790385.1 Zoogloea sp. | reverse complement strand
TCGCTGGTCAAGCTGTCCAACGAAGAAGTCCGGGTGCAGGTCATCCACGGCGGCGTCGGTGCCATCAGCGAGTCCGACGTGAACCTGGCTCAGGCCTCCGGCGCGGTCATCATCGGCTTCAACATCCGTGCCGATGCCAATGCCCGCAAGCTGGCCGAGAGCTTTGGCGTGGATCTGCGCTACTACAACATCATCTACGACGCTGTGGATGAGGTGAAGAGCGCCCTGTCCGGCATGCTGGCACCCGAGAAACGCGAGCAGATCCTGGGTCTGGTGGAAGTCCGTCAGGTCTTCACCATTTCCAAGGTCGGCACGATTGCTGGTTGTTACGTACTTGAAGGTATCGTCAAGCGCAATGCCCAGGTGCGGGTGCTGCGTAATCACGTGGTCATCCACGGCGGCGAACTCGAATCGCTCAAGCGCTTCAAGGACGACGTCAAGGAAGTCAAGTTCGGTTACGAGTGCGGTCTGCAAGTGCGTAATTTCAACGATCTCCAGGAAGGCGACCAGCTCGAAGTGTTCGAAATCCAGGAAGTTGCCCGGACCCTGTAAGCCATGCCCAAGGAGTTTTCCCGTGGCCAGCGCGTGGCGGAGCAAATCCGCCGCGAGCTCGCAGAGCTGATTCGCCTTGAGTTGAAAGACCCCCGCGTCGGTTTCATTACGCTGACTGACGTGGAGATCACCCCTGACTACGCGCATGCGAAGGTGTTTTTCACCTCCATGACCGGGCAGGAGGGGCTGGAGGAAATCCAGAAAGGGCTGCGCAGGGCCAGCAGCTTCCTGCGTCGCGAGCTCGGCCGCCGAATTCGTATCCATACGCTGCCCGAGCTGCACTTCCATTACGACCCCTCCGTGGAAACGGGAAACCGGATCTCGGCCCTGATCGACAAGGCCATTGAGGCGGATCGGCAGCTTGCTGATGCGCCCGATGAAGGGGCTGAAGATGGCGGTGACGCCGCTTCGCCCGGGTCCCCCTCGACGACCCCCTGATCACCTGGCGGTGTCTCTGTGCACCGTCTTTCCAGGAAGTTCTCCGTTTGGCCCACACCCCTCAGCGCCGTACGCCGCGTCGCGTTGTCGATGGCGTGCTGTTTCTCGACAAACCCCTCGGCCTCAGTTCCAACAACGCCTTGCAAAAGGCGCGCTGGTTGCTGAAGGCGGCTAAGGGTGGTCATACCGGTACGCTTGATCCCATGGCCACCGGCTTGCTGCCGCTGACCTTTGGCGAGGCCACAAAGTTTTCCCAGACCTTGCTTGAAGCGGACAAGGTTTACGAGGCCACGGTGCTGCTGGGGGTCACGACGACCACAGCTGACGCAGAAGGGGAAGTGCTGGCAACCATGGCGGTGGAGGTTTCCGATGCCGCCATTGAGGCAGCCCTGGTGCAATTGCGCGGCGAGATCGATCAGGTGCCTCCGATGTACTCCGCACTCAAGCATCATGGCAAGGCACTGTATGAATATGCGCGGGCGGGGATCGAGATTCCGCGAGAGGCCCGGCGGGTGACGATTTACGGTTTTGAATGTCTGGGGCGCGACGGCGACAGCCTCAGGGTTCGGGTAGCGTGCAGCAAGGGGACTTACGTCCGTACCCTGGCGTCCGACCTGGGCGCGCTGCTGGGCTGTGGTGCCCATCTCACGGCCCTGCGGCGGACACGGATTGGGCCTTTCGAGCTGGAAGGCTCAATCTCCCTGGCAGATTTTGAGGCCTTGCCTGAAGCCGGCCGGGACGCGGAGCTGGCGCCGGTGGACGCGTTGCTAGTCCATCTGGATGTGATGTTACTCGATGCCGGACAGGCACACAGTTTTACCCACGGTCAGGCTGTGCAGGTGTGCAGCGATGCGGTGGGCAGGATGTTCCGGGCTTACGCAGGGGAGCGTTTCCTCGGCGTTGGAACCCTGGGGGACGGTGGGATGATGGCGCCGACGCGTCTCGTTGCCACCGGAAATCAATGAAATATCTTGAGTAATCCCGCGCCGATTCGATATAATCGCGCGCTTCGCAAGGCTAAATCCTAACCGAGTTAAACAATGGCAATCTCCACTGAACAAAAAGCGCAAATCGTTGGCGACTTCGCGCGCGCCAAGGGCGACACCGGTTCTCCGGAAGTGCAA
>JAEUNV010000655.1 GCA_016790385.1 Zoogloea sp. | reverse complement strand
AACGTCGCCAAGCTGTCCCATGTGCATTACCTCGACGACGAGCACGTCGCCTTGTCCTACCAGTTTTTCAACAGGACACGCGAAAACATTCTGCACAATGGACGGGCGATGGTTGAAGTTGTCGATCCGATCGCCGCGGCGCATTACAACCTGAAGGTCGAGTATGTGAGAACGGAGACATCCGGCCCGACTTTCGAATACATGAAAGCCCGCATTGCGGCCATCGCCTCCCATTCGGGCATGAGCAAAGTCTTCCGCCTGTTGGGCGCCGATATTTATCGGGTCTTGGCCGTGGATGTGGTGCCGGGCTACGAACCCGCGCCATCCCAGCCCCGGACGGGGATTCTTTCCGGATTGCGGACAACCTTGGCGCAGCTCGGCGCCTGTTCCGATCTGGATCGTCTGCTGGAAGTGTGTCTGGACGGCCTGGAGCGGCACTGGAAGATCGACTACGCCATGCTGTTGGTCCCGGACCCGGACGGGAAGCGCCTTTTTACGGTTGAAAGCCGCGGATACCCGCAATCGGGGATCGGTTCCGAGGTGCGTTTTGGCGAGGGGATCGTCGGCGTCGTGGCCGGAGAGCGAACACCGATCCGGATCGGCTACGCGCTACAGGAATACCGGTACAGTCACGCCACCCGCGAGCGTTTTGTCGCCGATGGGGACGAGCTGGAGACCGAGATCGCCTTTCCGGGGCTGGCGGAGGCGGGCAGTCAGCTTGCCGTCCCTTTCCTGCTCGGGGATCGTCTCGTCGGCGTGCTGCTGGTGGAAAGCGAGCAGGAACAGCGGTTCACCTTCGAAGATGAAGATGCGTTGATGATCCTGGCCAGTCAGATGGCCTTGTGCATGAACTACGTCAGCTGTAATGCCGAACCGGTCACCGACCCGGTCGGCATCGCAATGCCCGTCCATCGGCCGGCTCCATCCCCGGGCGTGCCCTTGCATGTTCGGCATTTTGCTGCCGACCATAGCGTGTTCGTGGACAACGACTATCTGATCAAGGGTGTTGCCGGCGCGATCATCTGGAAGTTGTTACGCGAATACGTCGATTCGGGACGTACCGACTTCACCAATCGCGAGTTACGCCTCGATTGCGCGTTGGGGCTTCCGGACGTGACCGACAATCTGGATGCCCGTCTGATCCTCCTGCAACGCAGGTTGTCTGAACGCTGCCCAAACATCACCATCGAAAAGACAGGGCGCGGCCGGTTTCGACTCCATGTGAATCAGCCGCTACGGCTTGAGGTGGGTGTGAAATCCCGGGAGTAGCGCAACAACACACCCGAGGCTGAAATGCCCTGGCTTAGGTGTAATGCGCATGACGAAAGGACGGTTGCCGATGCTGGAATGTGCAGTATTGACGGTGCTGCCCGCCTGGTGGGCAATGGCGGTCCAGCAAAGGGCAAGGGGGCAGGGGACCACCGTGGTCTTGATCAAGGGGCTGGCGTTTGCGTTGTTTCAGTTGGCGGTCATGGTCGGGTTGATCCGTCTGAACGCCTGGTGGGCTGACCTGATCTTTCTGTTCCTGTTATTGGCCACGGGCAACATGGTGCTGGAGGCTGTGGCCTTGCGATATCCCGACAGCGCGCCGGGAGCATGGTGGTTGCGTCAGAAAGCCGCTGCGGCTCGGCGCAGGGGCTAGCACCAGCGCTAGGGCGAGATCATGCCGGACGATGCGCTGGCAGCATTCCCTCAAGCTTTCCCGATTGGGTTCGCTAATCCAATATCAATCTCACGGGAGGCCGAGACAATGGCTAGCGAATCACGTTTTGAGGCCCTGCGCACCATCCTGGTCGAGCCCTCGTCCTTGCAAGCCAGGATCATCGGCGCGGAATGCGATGAGATCGGACTGCGTCAGGTGGAGCGTGTCGGGACGATCGCGGAGGCGCTGGACACCATGCTGCGGGCGAGGCCGGACCTCGTTCTGTCGGCCCTTTATCTGCCCGACGGCACCGGTACCGAACTGGTCGAGGCGATGCGCTCGGAGGGGCGCCTGGCTGAGGTGCCGTTCCTGCTGATCTCCAGCGAGACCCGCCCACAGGCCCTTGAGCCCGTGCGTCAGTCCGGTGCCTGCGGCATCCTCCCCAAGCCATTTACGGCTGCGCAGCTTTCCCGGGCAATAGGTCGGACGCTGGATCTGCTGGGCACCAGCCATGTGCTGGAAAACGACTTCGATCTTGAATCGATCCGGGTGTTGCTGGTGGACGACAGCCCCAATGCCCGGCGCTTCATACGCCGGGTGTTGGAAAACCTGGGTCTGAGCCATTTCATCGAGGCCAGCAATGGCCGCGAGGCGGCACGCATGTTGGCCGACACGATGGTGGATCTGATCGTCACCGACTACAACATGCCGGAGATGGATGGGCGGGAGTTCGTCGAATACGTGCGCACCCGTAGCTGGCAGCAGGAGGTGCCCATCCTGATGGTCACCAGCGAATCCAATCAAAGCCGCCTCGCAGCTGTTCAGGAGGCGGGTGTTTCAGGTATCTGCGACAAGCCCCTGGAGCCGGCGCTACTTCAGCAACTGCTGGCGAGCATGCTGCGACAGTCGAAGGAAAGCTGATTGGGCCTTGAATCATTTCATCTATGAATTTCTACGCCATGCGTTCCGGTGGGGTTGAAAGTGCATGGCAAAGTGCCACCAGCTCGGCTCGGGAACGAAGCTTGTCACCACTCAGCCAGAGCGACAGGGGGCGGAAAAAATCCAAAGTGCCCGGATACGGAAGTACCCAGCGGCCCGCTAATCAGGCCTTCACCGCCTCCAGCAGATCCTTCACCGCCGCTACCCGCATCTTCAGATCGGGGGTGGCGAGCTTGCGCACGAGCTTGTCCGGGCCGGACATCTTCACGCTCCGGTCTTTCTGGATCAGCATGATCACCTTCACCGGGTCGATGGGGGCGTTCTGCCCAAACTGGATGCTGATCTGGCTCTCGGAGGCGTCCATCTTGGCTACGCCGTAGGGTTTGACCAGC
>JAEUNV010000650.1 GCA_016790385.1 Zoogloea sp. | reverse complement strand
CGTCTGCACCCAGACGCCGGGCGATGGCAGCCCCGATACCACCGCTGGCGCCGGTGACGAGGGCGCGTCTCATGGCAGGGCTCCGGCATCGAGGATCACCGCTGCACGGCCGTCCAGCACGGGGGTGTCGCCACTCGAAAGAGCGAAGCGGTAGAGCACCTGGGTGGCATCGCCGGACAGGCGTTCGGCGGAGATCTGGAGGTCGGCAGGCAGTTCGTCCAGGTAAGACACGTGAAACTGTACCTGGCGCACGCTGGCCAGGTAACCCTGGCGCGGAGGGGCATTGTCGGCAGCCAGCAGGCCGCCGTGCACGGCCATGGCCTGAGCGGCATATTCAATCCCCGCGGCGACACCCAGGCGCCCGGCGTGACGCAACGGATTGTTCGCCTGCCGGTGACTGACTGCTGTGCAGCGGATGCCGGTGGCGTCCCATTCGACCACCGCGTCGAGGAGGCTCATGGTGCCCTGGTGCGGGATGCGGGCGGCAATGGCGTGGCGGTCTAGCATGGGCTCAGGGTGAGGTGGAGGCTCAGGGGGGCGAGGTATTCCAGGTTGAGCTCGCCGCCGCGGGCGGAGGCCAGGGCCTCAAGCAGGGGCAGGCCACGCAGGGCCGGGATGGCCGTGCGCAGGGTTTCCAGGGAGGGCGTGCCCAGCCGGGTTGCGGCACCATCACCAAGGCGGATGTCCAGGCGCGCCAGGCTGCGGGGGCTGGGCCTGGGGCCGAGTGCCAGGCTGATGCCGGCGGCGTCGGGGATGGGGCGCAGGCTGGCAAGGGGCTCCGGATATTCCGCGTCGTAGGCAATCAGCACGCAGGGTGCATTGGTGGCGTGGATCTGCACCAGGGTTTCGATCAGGCCCGCCGCAAAGCTGGCATCGGAAGCGCACAGGGACTGACTGGCCGCCATGGCCCCGGTGGCAATGCTCCAGTAGCCCGCCGGGGTGTTGTGCAGGGAGTTGTGGAAGCGCGTCGGCGAGACCCGCTGGTCGCTGGATGCCAGGGTTTCGCACAGGGCGTGACAGTTGTGGCCGTCCGCTGTTGAAGCGGCAAAAACCGCAGCCACCCCGGATGGCGCCATGCCGGCCTGCTCCAGGGCCGCCAGGCCGCTGGCCAGGGCCACGCGCACCACGCGGCTGGCGCGTCGGCGTTCATTGGGCGGCAGCACCATGGGCGCAGGGAGCACGCTCGGGGCCAGTAGGTGGGCGTCCCGGCCGGCCAGCACCGCTGCGCCATGGGCCCAGTCGGGCAGGCCCGGGGCAATCAGGCCGACGCCCTCAATCCATGCGCTCAGGGACACCGGGGCGCTCATCCGGCCCTCCCGATGATCACACTGCAGTTGCTGCCACCGAAGCCGAAGGAGTTGCTCATGGCGCGGTTCAGGGGAGCGTCGCGCGAGGCAAGCACATAGTCGATGGGGATGGACGGGTCGAGCTTCCGTGTGTGTACGCTGCCCGGCAGCAAACCCTCTGCCAGGGCCACCGCACTGATGCTGATCTCCAGCGCCCCTGCGGCGCCCAGCGTGTGCCCGGTGACGCCCTTGGTGGAGCTGGCTGCGACCCGTGTGCCGAACAGGCTGGCGACGGCGTGCCCTTCGGCCGAGTCGTTGTTGGGCGTGGCGGTGCCGTGGAGATTGATGTAGTCGATGTCGGCGGTGTCCAGGCCGGCCTGGGCCAGCGCCCCCTCCATGGCCAGGCGTGCTCCGAGGCCTTCAGGGTGGGGTGAGGACATGTGGTAGGCGTCGCTGGACTCACCGCAGCCCAGCAGCAGCACTGCGTCGGCATCGAGGCTGTCGGCGGGGCGCTCCAGAAAGGCGAAGGCCGCGGCCTCGCCGATGGAGATGCCCGAGCGGGCGGCATCGTAGGGTCGGCAGGGCTCGGGCGAGGTGAGTTCGAGGGAGGCAAAGCCGTGCAGGGTGGTGAAGCACAGGCTGTCGACCCCGCCCACGAGCGCGGCATCGATCAGGCCTGCATGGATCAGTCTTGCCGCGGCGGCGTAGGCCTTGGCCGACGATGAGCAGGCGGTGGAGACGACGTAGGCCGGACCTTCGATGGCCAGCCAGGTGCGCACGAAATCAGCCAGGGAATAGGTGCTGTGGCTGCCCCGATAGTTCAGGCTGGAGGGCAGCGGGCCACCTTCGGAGGCGCGCTGGCGATAGGCCAGCTCGGTGCTGAGGATGCCCGAAGTGCTGGTGCCGAGGACAACCCCCACGCGCCGTGGGCCATGATGGGCAATGCGGCGGCGGATGGCGTCCTCGAAGCCGTCGGCGGCAAGGCCGCGCCGGGCGAGCCGGTTGTTGCGGCAATCGAAGCCGGCCTGCGGTGCGGGCAGGGGGGTGTCATCGAGCCCGTGGACCTCGCCGATCCAGGTGTCGGTGCCCAGCCCCTCTATGCGGTAGGGGCGCAGACCGCTGGTGCCATTGCGGAGCGCAAGGCGCAGCGCTTCCAGGCCATCGCCTGCACAGCAGCTGACGGTGTGATGGGCAAGGTGGAGTGGTGTCACGGTGCGGTCTTGTCGGGGGGTGGCGGGAGTCTACCAGAGGGACTGATGGACTGAGCCATGGCATGTCATGACGCCAGCCTCAGATCGGGCGGGCGCGGAGCAGGACGTTGGCGAATCCGGCGCCGGCCATCGGAAAGGGTTCGACGCGGAAACCAAGTTCGCCGAGGAGGCCCAGCCAGGCGGTGGCCGGCCGACAGTGCAGGCGTGGCCAGGTGCCGCCCTGTAGCCGGACCACGAGGCTGTCAACGACCCGGGACAGGTGATGGGGCAACCCGGCAGCCCCATCACCGACCCTCAGCAGCAGCCGACCGTCGGGTGGCAGGCTGTCGCGGATGCGTTGCAGCAGGCTCTCCTGGGCAGTGCCCGGGAGGTAATGGAGGACATCGAAGAGGGTGATCACGTCGGCGTCGGGCAATGCGAAGTCACGCAGGTCGCCGAGCTCCAGGCGGGTCGGGAAGTCGCAGTCGGCCAGGGCCTGGCGGGCATGCCGGATGGCCGTGGCCTGCATGTCGAGCCCGTGGTAGGCGCTGATCCGCGGTGGGGCAGGCTGCTCCGCTGGCCAGTCGTGCCCGGCGTGGAGTGCGGTGGCTGCCCGCAGCCAGCTGGCCAGCAGGCCCTGCCCACAGCCCAGGTCCAGGTAGCGGCCCGTGGCCGGGAGCAGGCCTGGGCGCAACAGGGCCGCAAAGACGGGGTCCCTGGCGAGCTTGCTCCGGGCGAAATGCCAGGCCCAGGGGCCGGCGGGGCGGTACGACGCGCTGGCCTGGCGGACCAGCCTGCGCTGGAGGCTCTCGCTCACAGGCACACCGGGGTCAGGCCGGCGGCTCGGATGCGGGCGAGGAGGGCGGGCAGCACCTCGAGGATCACCGCCTCTCCGGCGGGAGTGCGGGCCGCGTTGCCGTCATGGAGGAGAAGTATGTCGCCGCCGGCGAGGCCTTTGGTGAGACGCGCGAGCACGCTGGCCGGGTCGCCGTTGCGGGTGTCGTAGGCACGTCGGGTCCAACTGGCCAGCTGTAGCTCGAGGGGTGCCAGCACCGGATCGAGGAAAGGATTGCGCAGGCCGGCGGGGGCGCGGAAGTAGCGGGGCGGCCGGCCGGTGAGCGCCGCAAGGCTGGCCTGCGCAGCGGAAATCTCCCTGGCCATGGCGCCGGGGCCAAGGGTCGAGAAGCGCTTCCAGTGATGTTCGCTGTGGTTCTCGATGGTGTGCCCGCGGGCGATGATGTCGCGCACCAGGCCCGGATGGGCGGTGGCGCGCTGGCCGATGCAAAAGAAGCTGGCGTGGGCGCGCGCGGCGTCGAGCTGGTCAAGCACCCGGGGGGTGACCTCCGGGTCGGGTCCGTCGTCGATGCTGATCACGACTTCGCCTCGGGCGGCCGCGGCTGCGGGCAGGCGGGTCAGGTTGGGGCCGAGCAGGGTTGAGCGCGGGAGCAGGCCGGCGGCGGTGAGGAGGGCATGGTTGGCCGCCAGGGCGCCGGCGGCTGCGGGCCAAGTGCCGGGCTCCAGCAGCAGGCTGGCCAGTGCCCCGGCATGCACGATGGCGCTTGCCTTGAGGGTCGGGCTGGGCTGCCAGGAACCCATCTCAGCGTGGTCCCCGGTGCGCCAGCATGGCGGAGAGGATCAGTGTGAGGACTGCGCCGGGACCGACGGTGATGCCTATGGCCTGGAGTACGGGGACCGGTGAGACGGCGAGGGTGCCAAAGCCGATCACCGTTGCCAGGTTGGCAAGGAGCAGGGAGGCCAGGGTGCGTGGATCGTCGCCCGGGTTTCGGTCGGCCTGGTTGAAGAACAGCGCATAGTTGGTGCCGACGGCGACGATCAGCAGCATGCCCACCAGGTGCAGCAGGGTCAGGGCGTGACCAGTGGCGACGAGGCCGGCCATGACAAGCAGCTCGGCCGTGATCACGGGGACCATCACCCGTACCAGGCGCATGGGCTCCCGCAGCACCACGCCCATCAGCACAACGATGGCGAGAATGCCGGCCAGGGACAGCAGGATGGCTTCATCGAGGTAGGTCCGGTAGAGGTTGTTGGACTCGCCGAAGATGTCGACGAACAAGGCCTGGGTACCGCGCAGGGCGGCCTCCACCCGGGCTGACTCGAACGGCGTGTCACTGTCCGGCGTGCGCAAGGGGATCAGGGCCGTCCACCCCTGGGGGCGTTCGAGGAGCAAGGAGTCAACCGCCAGGGCCAGCGTGGAGCCGCGCAGGGATTCAGGGGTGAGAAGGGGCTGCGCCCGGGCCTTGTCCACGTCATCCAGGAAGGCGTTCAGGCGGTCTGCTCGAAGAGGGAGGCCGACGAGGGCGCTTTCCAGGTTGTGGGCCAGGGTGTCCCGTTCCGGCAGCGCATTGCGTCGGGCTTGTTGGGTCGCAGCGCTGGGCATAAAGCGAGCGGGGCTATCGAAGCCGGCGAGTACTCCGTCCGCCACCAGCCCGCGGAGGCGCTCGCCGACGGACTCGGCCTGTTCCAGCGCCGCTTCGCGGCTGCCTGCCTTGACGACTACCAGGTAGCGCAGATTGGGGGCTCCGAGGTCAGCGCGCAGGCTTTGGTCCAGGGCCTGATCGGCGGAGGAGACGGGGCTCAGCCCCGACAGGCTGCTGCTCCAGATGTGCTCCCTGTTGGCGACAAGGACGAGGATGGCCGCCAGCCCCAGGACGGGCACCACACGTCGCAGCCGTGACAGCCAGGCCCAGAGACCCGTCAGGGCCCGGCCGATCGGCGCAATGTCGTGGATGTGCAGCTTGGCCGGGCGCAGATGGGGTAGTACGAAGCGCGTCACCATCGCTGCGGTGACGAGCCCGGCGATGGAGTACAGGCCGAGTTGGGCCAGGCCAGGGAAGCCGGAAAACAGCAGGGATGCAAAGCCGAAAATGGAGGTGAGCACACCGAGCCGGATGGTGGGCCAGAACCGTTTCATCCAGCCGCCTTCCTCCTCTTCGTCCGACTGCACGAAGTAATAGATGGAGTAATCGACGGCTTCACCGATGAGTGTTGTGCCAAAGCCGATGGTCAGCCCGTGCACGGTGCCAAAGCCCAGGGCCACTGCCGCGATCCCCGCAAGTGCCCCGCTGGCGACTGGCAGCAGGCCGAGGACTACCGTGGTGAAGGAGCGGTAAATGAGCAGCAGCAGGGCAATCACTGCGGCGGAGCCCAGGGTTGTCAGTCGTACCGCCTCGGATTCGATGGCAGCGCGGGAATTGACGGCGAAGACTGCCGCACCGGACACGAGGATGCGCGCGTCGGGATGTCCGGCGTCGCTGCCGAGGGCCGCGAATTGCGAACGTATCTGGGCAATGGCGAGAGCCTGGGCGTCGGTGTCGGAGCCCGCGGCGCGGGTTTGCAGCATCAGGATGGCCCGCTGTCCATCGCGGGACACCCACACGCCGTTTTCGCTGGCGGGGCTGCCGCTGGTGTCGAGGCTGCCGATGAGTTCGACCAGTTCGCCGGTGGGGTCGCGGCCGAGGAGCCCCTTGAGCATCAGCCCGATGGGAGAGGCCAGGAGATCGATGCTCTCGCTGATGGCTGCGTGAAGCCCTTCGGGGGTGAAGCGCTCGGGGGTGACCGATGGACTGAGGAGGTAGCGGTTGGCGAACAGGAGTTCCCGGTCGCGGGACAGAACGGCCGCGTCACCATTGCGCACGGAGAGGAACAGCCCCCCGTCTTCAAGGCGCTTGGCCAGGCTGCGGGAGAGTTCGGCGCGGCCGCTGGGCGTGCTGCCCTCGATGCCCACCAGCAGCAGCCGGGACAGCACCCCTTCGGTGAGCTGGTCCACCAGCAGCTGTTGGGCCGGTGTTGGGCTGCGCGGCAGGAAGGCCGACATGTCGGCGGTGTAATGGGCGCGCAGGGCCACGCCGGCACAAAGGGCCAGGCCCAGCAGCCAGAGCAGGACGGGCAGGGCGCGGAGGCGCTTCATCGGGCGTCCACGGGCTCGATGGACATGACCGAGCGGTCTCCGTCGGCTTGCAGATACTCGATGCTGCGGACCTGCTGGCGGCTGCCGCTGATGGTGATGCGGGTGACCAGCTCGGCGATGCGCGGGTTGCTGGGGGAGAGGTTGAGGGTCCAGTTGTCCCGCTGGCCCGACAGGTGCAGGGCGTAGTTCTGTTCCAGCGCGGCGCGATTGCCCGACAGGGTGCCGCGGATGCTGGCCACGAAGGCCAGGACTTCCGGTTGCTCGCGCAGGCGCAGAGTGATTTTCTGCTTGCCCCGTTCCAGGCTGATCTCGTCCTTGTCGAGCACCATGACCTCCAGGCGCGGAGTGAGGGTGCGCTTTTCCAGGTAATCCGGTGCCACGTAGCGCATTTCGCCCGATGAGACGACCGGCTTGTCGAGCAGGGCGATGTACTTCCGCTCGGTGAAGTGGGCCCGGCCGCCCTGGTTGCGGGCGAGTTCGGTCATGAGCTGGGGCAGGTCCCATGCAGCGATGGCCGGCATGGCGGCAAGCATCAGCAGACAGGCGGCAAGGCGGAGAGCGTGCTTCATGCGGCTGGGGGATTGGGCTGTGAGCGTGGATCGCTCCAGAAATCGAAAAAATTGAACCAGTTGTAGGGCGCCCTGCGGCAATGCTCTTCCAGTCGGGCCGCGTAGGCTTGCTGGGCATCGGCGATGGCGGTGGCACGCTCACGGGGTTCCACGCCGCTGAAGTCGGCGAGGGGGGACATCTCCACCCGATAGCGTCGGTCGCCTTCCCAGGTGCCGCTCATGAAGAGCACCGGGCGTTGTAACAGCGCGGCGAGCCGGAAGGGGCCGTTGGGAAAGGGGGCGGGGCTGCCAAGGAAAGGCAGGTGCCGGGTACCGTTTTCACCCGGGTTGCGGTCCGCGAGGACACCCACCAGCTGCCCGGCATCGAGCCTGTCACGGAGTTGCAGCATGGAGTCGAGCTGGCCGAGGGGCAGGATGTCCTGCTGGGCGTCGGGATTGATCGCGGCCAGCACCTGGTTGATCTTGCGGGCGTTCTCGGCGTGCATGAGCATGCAGATCGGCTGGGTCGAATACCGATGGCCGACGGCCCGGAGCACCTCGAAGCTGCCCAGGTGGGCGCCAAAGAGGAGGATGCCCTGCCCTTTGGCAAGGAGCGCTTCCACATGCTCACTGCCGTGAATCTCGATGTCGAAGAGGTCGAAGCGACCGTTCAGGAAGTAAATGCGGTCGTGAATAGTGGTGGCGAAGGTGAGGATGTGACGGTAACGCTCGCCCACGCCGGGGGCGCGCCCGAGAACGCGCTGGAGATAGGCCCGGGAGGCCCGCCCGGCCTTTGGTGAGAAGAGCAGGAAGTAGACCGCGATGCCGTGCAGCACTGTGCGGCTGAGCTGGCGCCCCAGGGTCAGGGACAGCCATACCATGAAGCGCATCACCGGGATGCTGCTGCGTTCTGCCTGGCGTGCCCAGGCTGCACTTTCGGCGGGCGGCAGAGGCGGGCGGGTCACGATTGCGGCCCGAGGGTGAAGCTGCCGGACGCCACCAGCCGGTCGGCTGTGCGAATCTCGAAAGACAAGGTCTTGGTGCCGGCCGGGGCGTAGTGGAAGGCGAGGCCAGTGCCAGGGCCCACGGGTTCGAAGAACTTGGCATTGCCCAGGCCGCGGATCGTGCTGGCCGCGGGGAGCAGCCCGGTGGCCAGCCGGATGGCCTGATCGATCAGCACCACGCCCGGCAGGATTGGTCGCCCCGGAAAATGCCCGGGAAATGCCGGGTGTTCGGTGGGAACGGTCCACCAGCGCGTCCTGCTGGAGGCCATGGTATCCGTGCGGTCAGCGTTTCCGGTGGCGCCGGGCAGCAGGGCCAGCAACTCGGCCCGGGGCAGCTTGCTGGCCGCATTGCGGGGCAGGCGTGGGACGAACACCAGCGGGCGAGGCAGGAAGGCCGTATCGATGCGGCTGCGCAGGGCCGCGAGCAGGCTCTGGCGGGTATGCTCAGGCGCCACCACGCAGGCACACAGGCGCGTGGCGTGGTCATCGGGTTCGGCGTCGGGCATGAAGAATACCCCGTCGATCACGCCGGGCACCGCCAGGAGTTGCTGGTTGAGGAAGGCGAGGGAAGTACGTTTGCCGGCGATGTTGATCTGGTCGGCATTGCGACCATGCAGCAGGAAATGACGCTCGTCCACGAGCTCGATCACGTCGCTGATTGCAACCGTGCCTTCCACGTGGCCGCCCCGGGCGGCGTGGCCGGTTTCCGTCGCGCACAGGGTTACATCGCCGAGAAGCTGCCAGACGCGGGTCTGGGTGGAGCGGCGGCTGGCGAGCTGGCCGGTCTCCGTGCAGCCGTAGATTTCCAGCAAGGGGGCGCCGCTTACCGCTTCAGCACGGGCCGCAAGATCCTCGGAGAGGGGGGCCGTAGCCGACAGGAGGAAGTCCACAGACGGCAGCGTCAGGCCGGCATCCAGGAGGGTACGCAGATGGAAAGGCGTGGTGACGAGGGCGCGGGGAGCCGGGACGGCCTCGAGGGCGGTGACGATGTCCGCCGGGTAGAAGGGGCGCCCGGCCCAGCAGGCGGCGCCGCCATGCAGGCACATGAGTATGGTGGATTCGAAACCATACATGTGCTGCGGTGGAATGGTGCCCACCAGGGCATGGCCACGGGCGCCGAGACGTTCGGACTCTGCCCGGCCGTTGATGACGAGATTGCCCCAGGTCTTGCGGTGGGTCAGGGCCGTGCCGGTGGAACCGGAGGTGAAGACGTGGGCAACGAGCTGATCGGAGGGAATCTCCGGCACAGCCAGGATGCCCTGGATGGGGGCACGATCCGTCGGGAAGGAGAATCCCGGTATGTCGATGTTCTCCAGGCTGACGTCATGCAGGCAGAACACATCCGGCGCGTCCTGCTTGAGTCGGGCGAGGGTGTTTGGTGCCAGGGTGGAGGGCAGCAGGCTGACCTGCCCACGGATGATGGCCGCAGCCAGACCGACCATGAAGTGGTAGCGACTCTGGCAGATGTTGAGCACATGCCCGGCGTCCGGGAGCCTTTCGGCCAGCTGGGCTACGTCAGCCAGAAACTGGTTGCGGGTGACCGGGCCGGCGGGTAGCCAGGCAATGATGCTGTCGGGGGCAGGAAGATCGGTCAGCGGACAGGAGGCTTGCCTCATCAGGAGATCCGGGGGGGCAGGTCGGGTTCGGTGATCGGTGGCGGGGGTGTTCGCGTGGCGGTCATGTAGGCCTGTACCGAGGCAATGACGCTGTGGCGGTCTTCCGGAGGCAGGCGTCTTCTCCGCACCAGCCCTTCGCCGATGAACATGAGTACCAGGGAGGGCAGGTAGAACAGATTGGTAAAGGCGGACCACTGCGCAATCGATGCAAACAGGTAGAGGAGGACCGAGATACTGGCGCTGGCGAGGAAGAATACTGTCCAGGCGACGGTGACCTGGCGGGTGTAGGCCAGCACCGCCGGGCTCGGGGACGGATGCAGCAGCAGGGCGAAGGTAGTGCAGGTTGGCGTGCGATCGCCCACCAGGCTGTGCCCGAAATAGCTCGCCAGGGCCAGGTTTGTGCCAAGGTACTGGAGCAGGTAGAGATGGGTCAGATTGTCCAGCAGGAAGGGCCAGACCAGCAGTGCACCGCCCGCCCCTGCAATGCTCCCGAGCAGCGCCGCGATCAGACCCAGGCGGCGGTGAAGCAACTCGATGAGCACCGCCGCCGCCGGAAGAAGGGTGAGCAGTGCCGCCCACGGCGCTGCATCGGGATAGGCGCTGACGTAATGCGCCAGTGCGTCGTAGGCGACAATCGCGCTTCCGGTCAACAGGCCTGTCACGAGGGGGCCAAGCCGTCTCTTCATGCGGCCCTGGAGGTGGCGACGTAGTCCGCGAGGCTGCGCAGGGAGCGGAAGATATGGGTGTTGTCCTCGTCATCGGCACGCAGCTGGATGCCGTATTGCTTGGAGATCACCAGGGCGACCTCCAGGATGTCGATGGAATCCAGCCCGAGCCCTTCGCCGAACAGG
>JAEUNV010000646.1 GCA_016790385.1 Zoogloea sp. | reverse complement strand
AGATGTTTCGCGCCATGGATTTTGTGAATGTCCCGCTCATGGAACCTCCCTGGATGGCTTCGCTGCACGGCGCAGCTTGGGGCGGATGTTCCGGATCGGGGAGGGGGACGTCCTTGACTGCCGTCAAGGTGGCCCGGAGGGGCGAAAAGGCGTGGGCCCGGTGCGCCCTCAGGCGCCGCCGCCCGCCTTCTTCAGCCAGCGCAGGACGGTGGTGAAAAGCACTTCCGGGTCAACGGGCTTGGCGATGAAATCGCTCATGCCCGCCTCCAGGCAGCGCGCCCGGTCCTCGACGAAGGCATTGGCGGTCATGGCGATGATGGGCACCGTCTTGCCGCCGGGCAGGCCACGGATCCGCCTGGCGGCCTCGAGGCCGTCCATGTTGGGCATCTGCACATCCATCAGGATCAGGTCGTAGGGCTGCCGGGCGACCTGTTCGAGCGCCTGGACGCCATCCTCGGCGCATTCCACGAGCTGTCCGGCATCAAGCAGCATCATCAGGGCGATTTCGCGGTTGATGATCTCATCCTCGACGAGCAGGAGACGGCGCCCGGGGTAATCCCGGACAAGAGCCTCCTCGGCCTGCCCCGGCAGTGATGAGGGGAGTGCCGGCTGGAGCGCGACCCGCCGCCGCAGCCGGGCGGTGAACCAAAAGGTGCTGCCCTGCCCCACCACGCTTTCGGCCCCGGCGGTCCCACCCATGCGTTCGGCGAGCTTGTGGGTGATGGCCAGGCCCAGGCCGGTGCCGCCGTACTTGCGGGTCAGGGTATTGTCGGCCTGCTCGAAGGCACCAAACAGCCGCGGCAATACCTCGGCCGGGATGCCGACCCCGGTGTCGCGGACTTCGAAACGCAGCAGCGCGCTGTCTGCATCCACGTCAGCCAGCGCAACGCGCAGGGTCACGCTGCCGGTCTCGGTGAACTTGACCGCGTTGGCGGCATAGTTGAGCAGCGCCTGCTGCACGGCCGTCGGATCGCCGACCAGATCGTCCGGCAGGACATCCATCTCGGAGCCCAGCCGCAGGTGCCTGGCCTGGGCACGGGCGTGCAGCATGGACAGGACGTTGTCGATGATGCTGCCCACCCGGATGGGGGACTCCGTCATGACGAACTTGCCGGCCTCGATCTTGGACAGTTCCAGCACCGCATTGATGATGTTGAGCAGGTGCTCGCCGGCGCCTTCAAGCTTGTCGAGTTGCTCCCGCTGACGCTCGCTCAGCCCGCCCCGGCGGATGAGATAGGCCATCCCGGTGATGGCATTGAGCGGTGTCCGGATCTCATGGCTCATGTTGGCCAGGAAGGCGCTCTTGGCCACGCTGGCGGCCTCGGCGGCTTCCTTGGCCCGGGACAGCTCGGCGGTGTGGGCCTCGACAAGCTGCTCGAGGCGGTCCCGGTGACGGGCCAGTTCGTCCTGGGCGGCCTTGTTGAGGGTGATGTCGCGGGTGATGGAAAGCAGGCCCGGAACACCGTCGATCATCATCGGTGATACCGAGAACATGCCCCAGAAGATCTCCCCGCCCTTCTTGCGGAAACGGGCCTCCAGCTGCAGGCGGGCCTGGCTGCTGCGCAGCTGCTCGCTGAAACCCTTGCGGTCTTCCGGGTCGGCCCAGATGCCCAGTTCGAGGGAGCTGTGCCCGATGATCTCGTCCCGGTCATACCCGGTGATGTCGACGAAAGCCTGGTTGACATCCACATACACCCCGTCGGCAAGGGTGGTGATGGCGACGGCGTCGAGGGTGGTCTGGAAAGCGGTTCGGTAACGCTGCTCACTGTCCGCCAGCGCATTCTGGGAGCGGATGAGGTCGGAGACGTCGCGGAAGTACCAGACGCGCCCCAGGTACTGACCATCGGGACTGCCCAGGGCCGTCGAGTGGCGCCGCAGGGTGCGGCCGTCACGCAGCAGAATGTCGCTCACGTCGTCCTGACGGGGATCGGCATACAGCGCCGCCACCCGGGCCACAAAGTCTTCCGGATCGGCCACCCGGGCCAGTGCGTGCTCGACCAGCGCGGCTTCCAGGGTACCGAACAGCGTATCCAGCGCCACCTCCGGCCGGGGGATGCCCCACACGGCAAAGAAGCGTTCATTGACGGAAACGAGTTTCCGGTTCTGGTCCACGACCAGGATGCCATCGGGCACCCCGTTAAGGATGGCTCGCTGAAGCGAGGCCTGCAGCTCGGCCCGCCCTGCCCCCTCCTGATCCATCTCAACCATACTGGCCCCGGTTCTTCCGGCCACGCGGCCGACATAAGCTCTTCAGTCTACTCCGGCCAGCCGGGCTCGTGCATCCAGCCCCTGCAAACGCCCGCTAACGTTCCCACAAGCGAACGGGCCGCATACGCGGCCCGCCCACTCCCCATACCAGGCCTTGCGGCCCGGCGTCCTGCTCCCCTGCTCCGGGTTCAGCCCTTGGTCGCCTTGTCCGCGTCCTTCACGGCTTCGGCCGGCTTCGGCGTCGTCGGGTGGAACTCCTCGGGCGTGGCGCCCTCCTTCGGTGCACCGATAGCCTGCTCGACCTGGGGCAGCGAATGCGCAATGCCCTTGTGGCAGTCGATGCAGGTCTTGCCTTCATTGAGGCCGGTCTGGTGCATCTTCGACGAGCGACGGCCCTGCTCGGCATAGTCGAAGCCATCGTAGTTGTGGCAGTTGCGGCACTCGCGGGAGTCGGTCTTCTTCATCCGCTCCCATTCATGCTTGGCCAGCTCCAGACGCTTGGCGTTGAACTTCTCGGGCGTGTCGATGGTGCCGAGGATCTTGTGCAGCACTTCATTGGAAGCCTGGATCTTGCGGATCATCTTGGGCCCCCACTCCTTGGGCACGTGGCAGTCCGGGCAGGTGGCCCGCACACCGGAGCGGTTGGAGGCGTGGATGGTGTTGCGGTACTCCTCGTAGACGTTGTCCTTCATCTCGTGACAGGAGATGCAGAACGCTTCCCGGTTGGTCCATTCCATGGCGGTGTTGAAGGCGCCCCAGAACAGGATGCCGCCGATGAACAGCATCGCGGCGAAGCCCCAGCCGAGTGATCGGATGCGGCCGATGAAGCCCTTGTTGTTGGTTTCCATTTATCCGAACTCCCGTGATCTGTCGGTCAGCGCATGCCGGTGCCGGGCTTGAAGGTGTTGCCCACCAGCGGCTTGGCGTCGCTCTGGGGCACGTGGCACTGGTTGCAGAAGTAGCGTCGTGGGGAAACGCTGGACAGCTCCTGGCCTTCCCGGTCCTTGAAGTGGGTCACCGAGATCTTGGTGGCACCGGTCTCCTTGGCACGCACCCAGGCGTGGCAGTCCAGGCATTTGTTGAAATTCTTGGTGACCGTATAGCCCTTGATGGTGTGGGGAATCAGCGGCGGCTGCTGCACGAAGTCCCGCGGCAGGGGCGCCTGGTCACGGCCATAGCGGGTGCCATCGCCTTCCGGATCGCTGGCATTGATCTCGGCACCGCGCAGGCTTTGCAGCTTGATGGGCGCTTCGGTGGCGGCCACGGCGGCGGCAGGGGCGAGGAAGGTCTGTACAAGGCCCAGGGACAGGGTCATGGCCAGGGCGGCGGCCCGCAGGCGGGTGGAATTGAAGGTCGGCTTGTTCATCACTCGCTCCTTTGGTCGAACCTATGAGTCATTTTGAAAACCTGTTTGTCGCACACGTCGATGCAGCGGCCGCAGGTGGTGCAGTCTGCGGCCAGGATCAGGG
>JAEUNV010000637.1 GCA_016790385.1 Zoogloea sp. | reverse complement strand
TTGGCGCTCGGTCACCTGCCGAACCAGCCCGGGAACATCAAGGATCAGGGCAACTTCTCCGCTGCCCAGAATGGTGGAACCGCCGATGCAGCGGATATGACTGAAAACCTTGCCGAGGGGCTTGATGACGGTCTGGAACTCACCGAAGAGCTGATCCACCACCAGCCCGGCGCGCTCCCCGGCGTACTGCACCACCACCACGTTCTCGCGGTGGGGCGCCTCGCCCGGGATGTCGAAGAGGTCGCGCAGGCGCACAAAGGGCAGCACCTCACCGCGCAGGTTGAGGTAGCTCGCGCCCTGCTCGGGCTTGTCCTGGTCGGGCAGCTCGATGCACTCCAGCACCTGCTCCAGCGGCACCACGTAGGACGCGCTGCCAGCCCCGATCAGAAAGCCGTCGATGATGGCCAGCGTCAGCGGGAGGCGCAGACGCACCGTGGTGCCCTGCCCTTCCACGCTGTCCAGATCGACGGTACCGCGCAGGGCCAGGATGTTGCGTTTGACCACATCCATGCCCACGCCGCGCCCCGAAAGGTTGCTGACCTGCGCGGCGGTGGAAAAGCCGGGTTCGAAAACGAGGCCGAAGATCTCTTTGTCTGACAGCACCTGGCCTTCGCTCACCAGCCCGCGCTCGACCGCCTTCTCCAGGATGCGTGCCTTGCGCAGCCCGCCGCCGTCGTCGCTCACTTCGATGACGATGCTGCCCGACTCGTGATAGGCGTTCAGGCTGAGCCGGCCCTGCCGCGGCTTGCCCCGGGCCGCGCGCACATCGGCGGGCTCGATGCCGTGGTCCAGAGCGTTGCGCACGATGTGGGTGAGCGGGTCGCCGATCTTCTCCACCACGGTCTTGTCCAGCTCGGTCTCACCGCCCTGGATGTCCAGCTGGATGTCCTTGCCCAATTCGGCGGCAACGTCCCGGACGACCCGGCGGAAGCGGCTGAAGGTGGCGCCGATCTGCACCATCCGCAGGTTGAGCGCGGAATCCCGCACGTCCTCCACCAGGCGCGCCAGAACACTGGTGCTTTCCACCAGATCGGGCACCTTGAGTCGGCGCGCCACCAATTGGGCGCCGGCGCCGGCGATGATCAGCTCACCCACCAGGTTGATGAGCTGGTCGAGCTTAGCGGCATCGACGCGGATCAGCGCTGCCTCGCCGGCGCTTGTTGCCTTGACCTGTTGCTGGCGTTCAAGCGCTGCGTCCACCACCGGCTTATCCACCAGTTGCTGGGCCACCAGAACCTCGCCGAGCAGGGGTGCGGGCTTGCCCGCGGGCTGACTGTTCAGCTCGAGGCGTTCCTGGGTTTCCAGGGCCTGGGCAAGTTCATCCTCGGTAAGGGAGCCGCAGCGGACCAGCATCCGGCCGAGCAGGAGGCTGTCCTCGGGCATGTCGGCAAACAGCGCCCGGTAGTCGGCAATCGGGCCATAGGGCGGAATCAGGCGAACGACGCTGTCCTCGCGGATGAAATCGAAGGCGCCGTCGATGGTGGCCTGATCGGTTTCGCTGGCAAAGCCCAGCTCGTAGCCGATGTAGCAGCTCTCCGGGTCGATCACCGACAAGGGTGGAATGTCGCCGAGGATCAGCTCCAGGTTGACGATCTGACCAAAGGTGCCGAGGTAGCGCAGGATTGACAGGGGGTCCATGCCGTCACGCAGCAGGTTGGGGCCGGAACGCAGGGAGATGTGCCACATGCCGCTGGTGACGCTGTCGGCGCCACGCACGGGGGCCGAAGGGGGCGGCACGACGTCGTTACCGTCGGGCCAGTCCACGTCGCTGAAGTCGAGTTCCGCCGGCCGGGCGGTAGGCGCCAGGTATTCCCGGAGCCGGACGGCGATGGCATCGCTGCGCGCCGAGAGGGCAGCGTCCGGAGCCTGCCCCGCCGCGACCCCGTCAATGAGCCGCCCGAGATGATCGCAAACCTCCAGCAGCAGGCCGCCGAGGGCCGGGCTCATCGCCAGCCGATGGTCACGCACCCGGTCGAGCACGCTCTCCGCCACATGGGTGAAGGACACGATATGGTCGAGGGAGAACAATCCCGCCGAGCCCTTGATGGTGTGGGCGGCGCGAAAGATGGCGTTCACCGCTTCGGCGTCGTCAGGGGTCTGTTCAAGCGCCAGGAGGGCGTCCTCCATGTGCTGGAGGAGTTCGCGGCTTTCGACGATCAGCGTTTGCAGCGCGTCGTCCATTTGGGCACTCATCGTCACGGTCTCCTCCGGGTCAGGACTGCGCCGGAAGCGCATCACTGAAGAACTCGGTGAGGCGGCAGAAAGCCAGCGCCTCGCTGACCCGCGCGCTCACGCTCAGCAGACGCAGGCTGCGTTCGGCAGCCGCCGCCTCCATGCGCAGGGAAACCAGCAACTGGATGCCCGCGGCATCAATGTCGCTGACGCCGGACAGATCCAGCTCCACATCGCCGGGGGCGCTCATGGCCACCAGCAGCCGGTCGCGCCACTCCCTGGCGGTATAGATTGTCATTTCACCGGCAATCACCACGCGGCTCGTACCTAGATTGCATTGATCGGATGCATTCATGCTTGTCTCCTCATTGGGGCGCCGACGTGATCAGGGCAGGATCAGTTTGGATACCGCGGTGAGCATCTGCGGCGGCTGGAAGGGCTTGACCACCCACGCCTTGGCACCGGCGGCCTGGCCTTCCCGTTTCTTGTCGTCGCCGGCCTCGGTGGTCAGCATGATCACCGGCGTGAACTTGTAGGCCGGGATCTGCTTGAGGGCCTTCACGAAGCTGATGCCGTCCATGTTCGGCATGTTCACGTCGCTGATGATCAGGTGGATCTTGCGGCCGTCGAGTTTGGTCAGCGCGTCCTTGCCGTCGCAGCCTTCGATCACGTCGTAGCCGGCGCCCTTGAGGGCAATGCCGACGACCTGACGCAAGGAGGTGGAGTCATCCACGATCAGGATGGTCTTTCCCATGTCTTTTTCCTCAGAAGAAAGTGATGCCTGCGGAATCCGGGGCACTGGCGCCACCGTCTCCCCGATGCAGGGAATGTTGTTCGGGGGTGGTGTAGGCCCGGCTCATCTCGGCCATCCAGGTCGAGGTGTCCAGCGCTTGCGGCTCGACCCCCGCCCTCACCTCCCCCAGCGCGGATTCAAGCCGCGATTCAAGGCGCCCCATGTCGTCGGCGACGTGGGTCAGAACCTGACTGACCCGATCCTGGAATTGCAGGGAAACCAGCACCTCCGCAATCTCCCCGGCGAGGGCGTGGCCCTCGTCGGTGATCAAGCGTGAAGCGTCCACCAGCCCCCCCGCGGCGCTGCGCAGATGCCGCACCACCTCGCCGATCCGCTGGCTCGACGCCGACACCAGGGCCTGATCGTCGCTGGCATAGCGATGTGACGCGGCAAGGGTTTCCCTGATCGCACTGGTGACGGACCTCACCGTGTCGCCGATGCGCCTACCCATTTCACCGGACGCGGTGGACAACTTGCGCACCTCGTCGGCCACCACCGCAAAACCCCGCCCGGCCTCTCCGGCGCGGGCGGCCTCGATGGCCGCGTTGAGGGCGAGCAGGTTGGTCTGCTTGGCCACATCGCCCACCTGCCCCGCCATGTCCTCCAGGGTGGCGGTGATGTTTCCCAGCTCCTCCACATGGGTCAGAAGCACCTCCTTGTGGGACAAGGCTTCGCGCAGGGCACTGACGATCTCGTCGAGTTCCTTCTCGGTCGCATTGAGGAGGCTTGCAAGATCGTCGCCCGCCGCACCCCGCGACGCATCCAGGGCTGAACCGATGCGCTGGGATATCTCGCCAAAGCGCGACGACAGCGCCGTAATGGCATCTTCAGTCTGGGCGCGGGCTACATGGATCTGCCTGCCCCACACCGGCAGCACCTGTTCGCACAGATCATCCAGCCCGCGCACATGCAGGCTCTCCAGGTTGGCCGCCTGGGCCTGATCCGCCAATTGACGGCGCTGCTCAGAGAGCGCCCGCCGATGGCCGCGCTCAAAAGTCAGGCCCAGCCCCCCAGTCACCCCCCACTGGAGCAGTGCCAGCCCGATGACCAGTGGCTGAATGCCACCCACGGCGAGCAGCAGCGCCGCCGTTGCCCCCCCAAGGACGATCCAGGCCCAGGGCACACCGCCCACCGCCAGATCATCCATCGGCGCGGCCGCCTGCCATTCCATGCCCTTGCTCATCGCGCTTCCTCCTGTCTGTCATGGCCCATTTCGTCGTGCCTGCGCCAGTTGCGCAAAAAGACCCTCACCAGCGCCGCCAACTCGGCGCCGTCCACCGGGGTGCTGACAATCACCACTTCGTCGGGCAGGCTGCACCTCAGCCCCACGCGGTCGGCATCCGATGCCGCCAGCACCACGATCAACATCGCCCGGCCACGCCCCGCGGCCGTCAGGGCCCGCACCAGCCGAACGAGGTCGAGCCCGGTCACCACGAGATCGATGATCAGCACCTCGGGCGCCCGCTGACCGATGCGGATCAGCCCTTCGAAACCGTCCTCGGCCACAAAGACCCGGCAGTCCGGCAGCAAGGCCGTCAGCGCTGCCTGCAAAGCCCGCCGATCCGGCTCGCTTTCGCGCACAACCAGAATCTGAAAGGGCTCGGCACCGGCAGCACCGGCACGCCGCTGCTCACCCAACAGACGCGCCACCGACTCGACCAGGATCCGGCGATGCCCGCCGGGGGTCTTCCAGGCGTTCAAGCGCCCCTCCTCAACCCACAGCTGGGCGGTACGCACGCTCACCCCCAGTTGCTGTGCAGCCTCTCGGGTGGAGCAGGTTCGGGATGTCTTGGTCTCGGTCATGGCGTTCGGTGATCGTTTTAGCGATATTATCATTATTGACGTTTTATGTCGTATTTTTTGTATTTAATGTTTTTATCTCGTAACGTAAGGGGTTTTCTTACACGCAAAGGGCATCATGCACTTACGTTACAAGAACCTACTTTGCGTATTTTTGTTTTCAATTAACTGTTTTTACGTATTTTTTTATACGGCGCGTATGTTTGAATTGAAAACAGCGATGCAACCGATGAGGCCGATAAACACAAAACTCACCAAGCCAATATAAAGTTGTTTTTTTCGTTTTTATCGTTATCTATAGACTCATCCAGCGCATCCCGCCCCTTCTCCGGAACGCAGGACAAAAAAAAGCCCCTGACCGGTCTCCCGGTCAGGGGCTTTTTGCTGCATCGGGCCGGACTCACATCCGGCCGAGGTGCATGGAGGTGTTACATCTCGACGGTATCCGCCACTTCAGTGAAAGCAGGGATCTGGTCGAAGTTCATGTAGCGGTAGATCTCGGCGGCCTTGGCATTCACCACCTTGATCTGCTCCATGTACTCTTCCTTGGTCACGATCCGGCCGGCCAGGGCGCACATGGCGGCCAGTTCAGCGGAGCCCAGGTAGACACGGGTGTCGATGCCCAG
>JAEUNV010000620.1 GCA_016790385.1 Zoogloea sp. | reverse complement strand
CGCCGAAGTCGAGATAGTCCTGCACCCCGGCCGGGGCCAGCACCGGCATCATCATCGACTTGAAGAAGTGGTCGGTCTGGTGGGGCAGGGTGGAGGACTTGGCGGCGTGGTCGTCGCCGGCGATCACCAGCACGCCGCCATACTGCGAGCTGCCGGCGGCGTTGGCGTGGCGGAACACGTCGCCGCAGCGGTCCACCCCCGGCCCCTTGCCGTACCACATGCCGAACACACCCTGCACGCGGGCCTTGGCGGACAGGGCGACCTGCTGGCTGCCCCAGACGGCGGTGGCCGCCATGTCCTCATTGATGCCGGGCTGGAAGACGATGTCGTGGCTGGCCAGGTGGGCCTTGGCCTTCCATAGGGTCTGGTCGAGCCCACCCAGCGGCGAGCCTCGGTAGCCGGAGACAAAGCCGGCGGTGTTGAGCCCGGCGGCCCGGTCGCGATCACGCTGGATCATCAGCAGGCGCACCAGCGCCTGGTAACCGGTCAGATAAACGCGCCCGGAGGTGGTGGTGTATTTGTCGTCGAGAAGCGTGCTGCCCGGGGTGGGCACGGAAAGCGCGCGGACGGGGTCCTGCTCGGCCATGGTGGGTTTCCTCGCAAAAATCGTGTTCTTGTTCCGTTCGCGGGTCGGGCCTTGTGGGCCCGGTCGCGGAGGTGTTGCAAGGCGAGTCTGGCTGCCGGGGCGTGGCAGTTCAATGCTTGGATACCCTGACGGTCGATTGGGTTCCGGTATGTTGAATGTATGTCGGCCCGCAATTGGCGCGTCTTTGGAGTGATCGCGTAATATGCGTGCTTGAAAATCCTGGATTTCCGCCGCGTTCAACGGCATGCCGACATTCCCTGGAGTTTGACCGTTGGAACCACGCCCGCTTCCGTTCGATGAGTCGGAGTGTCTTGAGACACGAAGGCAGCAAGGCGGTGCGTCATTCACCCTTTCCCGTATCGGTCGGCAGTTGCGGCACTGGTGGTGGTTCAAGGCAATCGGTACCAGTCTTTTCATGTATGTTTTCTTCCTGGCCTATCTGGACCTGCTCCACCATCCGCTAGCCCCGGTGTTCGAGATGCCCCTGACCTGGGTTGATCGACTGGTGGGCTTTCAGCCCTGGGCGCTGGCGGCTTATGCTTCCCTGTGGATCTATGTATCCCTGCCCGCGGCACTTGCCCCTGGCCTGAAGCGGCTGTTCAGCCTTGGCTTGCACATGGGGTGCATGTGCGGCGCCGGGCTGCTTTGCTATGTGTTCTGGCCCACCGCGGTCCCGCCCAGTGCAGTGGATTGGGGACAGTACCCGGGCTATGCGCTGCTTAAGGGGATCGATCCTGGTGGCAATGCCTGTCCGTCCTTGCACGTGGCGGCGGCACTCTATTCGGCGCTCTGGTTGGGACGTGAGTTGCGTGAGTTGGGTTGCAGCCCGGCCTGGTTTTGGGCGAGCTGGTCTTGGAGTGCCTTGATCGTTTTTTCGACGCTGGCGACCAAGCAACACGTTATGTATGACGTGTTGGCTGGAGGCGCGCTCGCTGTTGTCGCGGCGCTTTTCTCACCTGGACTGTGGCCCGTTCGAAGGAGGGGCGAGGGTGATGGGCTGCGGCGTAATCGTGACGCCGGACTGGCCCGGGATGCGGGGGATTGATATTTTTGAGCCTGAATTTGGGGAAGATTTGGTGGCAGGAATGAAAACGTGTGACGTGCTGGTGATCGGTGGTGGCCCGGCGGGCAGTACGGTTGCGCCACTGCTGGCCCGAAAGGGCTACAAGGTGGTCCTGCTTGAGAAGGCCCGGCACCCCCGTTTCCATATCGGTGAGTCCCTGCTGCCTGCCAATCTGCCGCTGCTCGATGCGCTCGGGGTGGCCGACGAGGTCAGGGCGATCGGCATGGAGAAGTGGGGGGCGGAGTTTGTCTCGCCATGGCATGAGCACGGGCAGGAGTTTCGTTTTGCCGACGCCTTCGACAAGTCCTTGCCCATGGCCTACCAGGTCAAGCGCGCCGATTTCGACCATATCCTGATCCGCAACGCGGCCCGCGAAGGGGTCGAGGTCATTGAAGGATGCAAGGTGGGAGCGGTGGATTTTCAGTCGGATGACTCGGGCGCGGTGGTCCGGGCTACCCATGACGACGGACGGGAGCTTCGCTGGCAGGCACGCTTCGTGGTCGATGCGTCCGGACGAGATACCTTTCTGGCCAACCGCTTCCAGATCAAGCACCGCAATCCGCGCCACAACAGTTCGGCCATGTACGCCCATTTTGCCGGCGCCCGCCGCCATGAGGGCCAGGCCGAAGGCAACATCACCATCTTCTGGTTCGATCAC
>JAEUNV010000568.1 GCA_016790385.1 Zoogloea sp. | reverse complement strand
GCGGCCGACATGCTGGCAGCGCTTGACCGCGAGATGCGTGCCGATCCGCGCTTCGCCCAGCGCGTCGCCCTGAACTGAGGGGGCGTCTCAACCCGGTCGCCCGGGCGCTTGCCAGCACCCTGCTGGTTGTGGGCCTGCTGCATTGGGGGGCGCAGGCCCGGGCGGCGGAAAAATCCTATCTTGCCGAGCTACAGCAGCGCGCGGCGGAGGGCCGTCTTGCTGAACGTCGGGAGTGGCGGGTACTTCTCCATTACCGTCGCAATGCCCTGGGTGACGGCGTCATCAGTGATGCGGATGACCCGCGTTTCTTTCTCGCGCCGGAAGGGAAGACCGATCCGGCTGCCGAGCTTGCGGCCACGCTGGCCGCCTTCTTTTCCGCTGCGCCGGTTGGCGCCCAGCCCCAGTCGGCCCAGTGCGCCTTCGTTGCTCGCTACGCCTGGCTTCGCCAGGTGTTGGGTTTTGACCCCAGGCGCCTGTCCGTGCAAGCCTGTGAGGATTACACGCGCTGGAAGGCCGAACTCGATGCCGAGGCCGCCACCTTTGTCTTCACTTCTGCCTATCTGAACAACCCCGCATCACTCTTTGGCCACACCCTGTTGCGTCTGGATCGCCGTCGGGAATCGACCACGACGCCTTTGCTGGCCTATGCGGTCAGCTACGCCGCAGACGATCGTGGCGCAACGGGGCTCATGTACGGAATCAAAGGCATGACGGGTGGGTTTGCCGGCTATTTTGAGTTGCAGACCTATGATCAGCTGGTGCGCAACTACAGCGACATCGAGAACCGGGATATCTGGGAATATCGCTTGAATCTGGACGCGGAGCAGCTGGCGCGGCTTGTGGAGCACCTGTGGGAGCTGCGAGGGGTCCGGTTCGATTACTACTTTTTCAGCGAGAATTGCGCTTGGCAACTGCTCACCTTGCTGGAGGTGGCCGATCCGTCTTTGAAGCTGTCTGATCGTTTCGCCTCATGGGTTGCCCCGCCTGATGTCCTGCGAATGATCGACGCCGAGCCTGGGCTGGTGAGCGGCGTCACCGCCCGTCCGGCGCGGGGGAGCGCGATCCGGCGGCGTTATGCGGCCCTGGACGTCCATGAGCGGGGGCTCGCCCGGGCCATGCGTTCCGACCTGAGCCACCTGGATCAGCCGGATTTTCGAGCGCTTGCTCCTGATCGCAAAGCCTTGCTCCTTGATCTCGCGCTGGATCTTCGTCAGCAGGGTCGTCCGGCCACGCGGGGCAATGACGGCGAGGCATCTCCCGCCGACGAAGGCATGCACCATCTCCTATCCGCTCGCAGCGCCCTCGGACAGACTCCATCGGGTTTCAAGGTGGAGCCTTACGCAGGCCGACCGGAGGTCGGGCATGCGTCCCGTCGTGCCGGGTTGGCAGTCGGCCACCGCCGTGGAGAGCACTTCATCGAACTGAATGCCCGGGCCAGCTTTCATGATCTGCTTGAGGCGGATGCCGGTTACGCGCCAGAGGCGGCGATCGAGCTGCTGGGTGCGAGCCTGCGATACCACCCGGATACTGGTAATACGCACCTTAATGCGCTCACCCTGATTGCGATTGAATCGCTGCCGCCTTTCAATCCCTTGCTGCCGCGACCCGCCTGGCGCGCCCAGGCAGGATGGGCGCCCACTGCCCGCCGCAATTGCTTGGGCTGCCTCGCTTTTGGCGCGGAGGCAGCGGCGGGGGGCGCCATCGAAACCCGCTGGCCGTGGCGCATTCTGTGGTTCGCGCTGCCGGGGCTGGAGTATGAAATGGCGGCCAACCAGCCTCGCGCGGGGCTTGGGTTGGGCGCAGGGCTGATTGCCGAGCCGGCCCTTGGCTGGAAGCTGTCTGCTCGGGTGACGCGGACAGCCTACCAATGGGGCGACCGTTCGGAGGAAACGCGCTGGACCT
>JAEUNV010000566.1 GCA_016790385.1 Zoogloea sp. | reverse complement strand
GCGCGCTCTTCCTTTGTCAAATTGATTCCCGCAACGCACAAGGCGCTGTTCCACGAGAGATCGTCAGTCATGAATCTGTGCACTCCTTCCAGTGCCCTTCTGCTGATAGGTGCCGCGCCAGCCGGGTGAAGGTGCCCGGTTATCCCCCCGTCGAGGTAGGCGCGGCGTGCTGCTCGGTTACGCGGCAGCCGGTCGCAACGGCACCACGTTGAAATCCTTCCCGGCCTCACAGGCCTCCAGGAAGCCCGCCCACAACTGGAGGGCCTGCCGGCGCTCTTCGAAGTAGTCGTGGCGGTTATAGACGCCCTCCACGCCCTTGATCTTGTGGTTCAAGCAACGCTCTGCGATGTGGGGATCAACCCCCAGGGCGGCGAGGTGCGTCCGGGCCGTGCGCCGGAAGTCATGAACGGTGAAGTTCGGCATGTCGGGCAGCAGCTTCTTCACCTTGGAAAGGGCCACGTTCAGGGTGTTCTCGTGGATGTGCGGCAGCATCCGTGTCTGCGCCTTGCGGGACGGCAGAATCCATTCGCTTCCGCAGCCCAGGCGCACCAGTTCGCGCAGGGCGGCCACGGCAGCAGGCGACAGGGGGATATCCACCGGCAAGCCGGTCTTGGTCCGCTCCCCCGGCAGCACCCACACACCGCCGTCAAGGTTGAACTCCGACAGCGGGGCGGCGATCAGCTCGCCCTTGCGAACCGCCAGCAGCAACAGGAGTTTGACCGTGTGCAGGTTCTCGACGCTGAAGCCCTGGGCCCGGCGCATGGCATCGAAGAGGGATACCAGTTCATCACGGCTCAAGGCACGGTCCCGGGACTCTTCCTTGCCGCCCGCGTCGCTCAGGTCGAATGCCGCCGCGGGGTTGTACGGGATCATGTGCCGCTTCACGGCATAGTCGAACATCCGGCGAATCCATCGCAGAACGTCGTTGGCCACCGTGGGGGCGCCACGCTTGAGCACGGCCTGAAGCATCTCATCGACATGGGCGGGCTTTACGTCCTCCACGAAGAGGCGCCCCATGTTCGGCTTGATGTCCTTTTCGATGCGGGCGCGAACGATGTTCGGGTGCTTCCACCGCCCCAGCACCATCCGTTCGAAGTAGTCATCGGCGAGCTGGCCCACCGTCACCCGCAGGCGCTCGGCCTTGATCTTTGCCACGGCCTCCCGCTTGCGCTCTTTCTTCTCGCCGGCCGGGTCGATCCCCAGCAGCACCCGGGCCGCCATCCGCCGGGCTTCCTTGCGGGCATCGGAGAGGGAGAGGCTGCCGTAATCCCCGAGGATCACCACCCGTGGCACCCCCCCGAAGCGATAGCGAAAACGCCACACAGGCACGGCATCGGCCGCCCGGTAGCGCAGGTACAGCCCGCCCCCGTCAGAGCGCCCCTCGAACCGCTCCCCAGCCCGAATCCAGGCCCGGATACGCATATCGGTTAGCTTGTTTTCGCCCACTGTGCCCTTTACCCGGAACGGTTCAAGAATGTGTACCCAGTATTTCGCCTGAATCGGCGTTTGGGTACACTCTTGGGTACACACAAAAAAAGCGATTCCATGATACAGGATGACGCGGGGCAAAACAAAGAAACCCGCTAACTACGCGGGTTTCACGGGTTCAGTGATGTATGTTGATACAGCCTGAAATGTCATTCAATGTTTTGCACCTGCTCGCGCATCTGCTCGATGGCCAGCTTGAGTTCAACGGCTATCGCAGTCATGTCGGAGGCCATGGCCTTGGAGCCCAGGGTGTTGGCCTCACGATTGAGTTCCTGCATCAGAAAGTCCAAGCGCTTGCCGGCAGATCCACCGGCCTTGAGGATGCGCTCGACCTCATCCAAATGCGTGGTCAGACGAGACAGCTCCTCGGCCACATCGACACGCTGGGCAAACAGCCCGACCTCCAGACGGATACGATCATCGTCAAGAGTAGCCGCCGCATCTCGCAGCCGGGTTGCGAGCTTTTCCTGGTACTCGGCCACAAGTGCCGGAACGCGGGGCTGAACGGTTGCCACCAGCTGGCGCATGTGGGTGATGCGGCCGCGGATCATTTCGGCCAGCTTCGCCCCCTCACGCTGGCGGGTCGCAACGAGCTCATCCAGCGCGATCGCGATTGTCGCCGCGATCTCAGGCTGCATCGCCTCGAAGGTGACGCTATCGTCGGCCAGCACACCGGGCCAGCGCAGCACCTCAGCAACCGACAGGGGCGCGGCCTGTGGCAACTCCACCTGGATGGCGGCCTGCGCAGCCTTCAGTTGCCCCAACAGCATGCCGTTGATGGAAATGTCGCGCGCTGCGTTATCCTTAGCCTGCAGATTGAAGCGGCACTCAACCTTGCCCCGGTTAAGCTTGGCGGTAATGGCCTCACGCAGCATGGGCTCCGCCTGACGGAGATCGTCGTTGATCCGGAAGGCAAGATCGAGATAGCGGGAATTGACGCTACGAAGTTCGAGATGCAACGCGACGCGGCCCAGGTCGCGGGTCTGGACGGCATAGCCAGTCATGCTGTGAATCATCTTTTTTCCCAGGATAGAGCGGCATTCCCCAGCTAAACTAACGAGCTGGATTGCCACCAAAAGACGAAGTGTAGCGCCCCGCCTGATGGCCACTCAACAGAACTGCGCCCTCCCGTCCGGATTTCAGCTCGACCACTACAGGGTCGAGCGGCAGCTTTCGCTGGGTGGCTTTTCCATCGTCTACCTGGCCTACGACCAGGACGGCACCCCCGTCGCAATCAAGGAGTACCTTCCCAACTCCCTTGCGCTCCGGGCGGAGGGCGAGGTTACGCCCCATGTCACCGAGGCCCACCAGGGCGCCTTTCGCTATGGCATGAAGTGCTTCTTCGAAGAGGGCCGGGCACTGGCCAAGCTGGTGCATCCCAACGTCGTGCGGGTGCTCAACTTCTTCCGCGCAAACGGCACCGTCTATATGGTCATGCAGTTTGAGCGTGGCAGAACGCTCCATGACTATGCCCAGAAGAACAAGGGCAATGTTCGGGAACGCTTCATCCGCGGTGTCTTCACCCGCATGCTCAACGGGCTGCGCGAGGTCCATGCCCACAAATTACTGCACCTGGACATCAAGCCTTCGAATATCTACCTGCGCGCTGACGGCACCCCGGTGCTGCTGGATTTCGGTGCTGCCCGGCAGACCCTGATGTCCGACACGCCAATCCTGAAGCCGATGTACACCCCCGGTTTCGCTTCCCCCGAACAATTCACCAACCGGGACGCTCTCGGCCCCTGGAGCGATATCTACAGCGTAGGGGCCAGCATGTATGCCTGCCTTGCCGGCAACTCACCCCAGCGCTCGGACGACCGGCTCAACAACGACACCGTTCAACCTGCGACGAAACTATGGGCCGGGCAATATTCCCACCACTTTCTCGCCACCATCGACTGGTGCCTGCAACTTGATCCGCTGAAACGGCCTCAAAGCTGCTTTGCCCTGCAAAAAGTCCTCGCCCAGCGTCACCGCGAGGCGCCGCCCCCACAGAAGACCTGGCTCGAAGGGCTGGGCTCCCGACTAAAAACAATGATAGGCCGTACATGAGATTTACCATTTTCCAGGAAAGCCGGGTCGGCAAGCGGCGCACCAACCAGGATCGCGTCGCGTACTCCTACACCCGGGATGCACTGCTGCTGGTGCTGGCGGACGGCATGGGCGGGCATCTCTACGGCGAGGTCGCAGCGCAGATTTCAGTGCAGTTCATTGCCCAATCCTTTCAGCAGGAAGCCCGGCCCAAAGTCATCGACCCGATCCTCTTCCTGTCACGGGTGCTGAGTAACGCCCACCACGCCATCCTCGACTACGCCTTCGACAAACATCTGGCCGACATTCCACGCACCACCATCGTCGCCTGTCTGGTGCAGGACGGCATTGCCCACTGGGCCCACGCCGGCGACTCGCGTCTTTACCTGATCCGCAAGGGCAAGCTGGCGGCCCAGACCCGCGATCACTCGCGCGTCCAGCTCATGCTCGACCAAGGGCTCCTTGATGCCGAGAGTGCCGCCGTGCACCCGGGTCGCAACCGCATCTTCAGCTGCCTGGGTGGCAGCCATCCGCCGCAGATCGAATTTTCCCGGGGCACACCGCTCATCAACGGGGACGTCATCGCGATCTGCTCGGATGGCGTCTGGGGCCCCCTGGACACCGACACCCTGGTCCAAACCCTCGCCGATGGCCGCGTCATGGACCGTGTTCCCCAGCTCATGAACGAAGCGGAAGCCCTCGGTGGCACCCAGTGCGACAACATGTCCCTGATCGCCATGACCTGGCACGACGACCACCAGGAAGACACCCCCGACACCGTCTCCACCCGCACCATGCCCGCCGATGCCTTCACCACCCAGATGGAAGGTTTCGGACGCAACAAGCGTGACCAGGAAGATCTAAGCGAAGACGAGATCGAACGCGCCATCCGCGAAATCAACGCAGCCATCCATAAATTCAAATGACCGACACCCCCTTCGCCCGCCCCAGTGGCCGCTCGCCTGCCCAGCTTCGCCCCGTCCGCATCACCCGCGGTTTCACCCGTCATGCTGAAGGGTCGGTACTCATCGAGTTCGGTGACACCCGCGTGCTGTGCACTGCCAGCGTCGAAGAGAGCTTGCCCCCCTTCCTGCGCGGCAAGGGCCAGGGCTGGCTGACTGCCGAATACGGCATGCTGCCCCGCTCCACCCACACCCGCAGCGCCCGTGAAGCGGCCAAAGGCAAGCAGAGCGGCCGCACCCAGGAGATTCAGCGTCTGATCGGCCGCAGCCTGCGCGCAGTCGTGGACATGAAGGCGCTGGGCGAGCGCCAGATCACCATCGACTGTGACGTGTTGCAGGCCGACGGCGGCACCCGCACCGCCTCCATTACCGGCGCCTGCGTCGCCGTCCGTGAGGCCCTCGACGGCCTCGTCAAGGCCGGCAAGCTGCCCACCAACCCGATGCGCGACTTCGTTGCCGCCATTTCGGTGGGCATTTACAAGGGTGTTGCGGTACTCGACCTGGATTACCCCGAAGACTCCGACTGCGAAACAGACATGAACGTGGTGATGACCGGCACGGGCGGCTTCGTCGAAGTCCAGGGTACGGCCGAAGGCACCCCCTTTTCCCGCGCCGAACTCGACTCCCTGCTGGAACTGGCCGGCACCGGCATTGCCGAACTCGTCGTGGAGCAGAAAAAGGCCCTCGGCCTGTCAGCCTGAGCGCCGCGAAAGCGAGGCACCCCATGAAACAACTCGTCCTGGCCAGCGGCAACGCCGGCAAACTCAAGGAACTCTCGGCCCTGCTCGCCCCCCTCGGCATCGAAGTGCGCCCCCAATCCGCCTTCAATGTCACCGAGGCCGAAGAGCCCCACCCGAGCTTTGTCGAGAACGCCATCGCCAAGGCCCGCCACGCCGCCCGCAGCACCGGCCTGCCGGCTCTCGCCGACGACTCCGGCCTGTGTGTCGAAGCACTGGGGGGCGCACCGGGTGTGATGTCGGCACGTTTCGCGGGCGAACCGAAGTCGGATCAGCGCAACAACGCCCTGCTGCTTGAGAAGCTCGCCGGCCAGGCTGACCGCCGAGCGCGCTTTTACTGCGCGCTGGCACTCGTCCGCCATGCCGACGACCCGCAACCCTTGATCGCCTGTGGCGAGTGGCACGGCGAGATTCTTGATACCCCCCGTGGCACGGCGGGCTTCGGCTACGACCCGCTGTTCCTCGTCAGCGAACTGGAGCAAACCGCCGCCGAGATCCCCGCCGAACTCAAGAACGTCCTGTCCCACCGGGGCAACGCCTTCCGGCAACTGCTCGACAAGCTGCGCGCCGAACCCATCTGAAACCCGGCGCCCGCAAGGGCGTCGCCACGCACTCCGCCCCGATGTCCGAAGCCCGCATCATCCCGATCACCCCCCGGGCCGCCCCTCGCCCATCCCCCAAGGGCCAGTGGGAGTCCCGGCTCACCGCCTCGCCGCCGCTGTCGCTCTACGTGCACTTCCCCTGGTGCGTAAAGAAATGCCCCTACTGCGACTTCAACTCCCATGGCGTGCGCGATGAAGGCATCCCCGAAGCCGCCTACGTCGACGCACTGATCGCCGATCTGGAAAGCGCCCTGCCTCAAGTGTGGGGTCGGCGTGTGCATAGCATCTTCATAGGGGGCGGCACCCCCAGCCTGATGAGCCCGGATGGGCTGGACACACTGCTCACCGCCATCCGCATGCGCGTGATGCTCGACCCGATGGCCGAGATCACCCTCGAGGCCAACCCGGGCACCGTCGACGCCGGCCGCTTCAGGGCGTTCCGGCAAGCCGGCGTCAATCGCCTTTCCGTCGGCATCCAGAGTTTCCACGAAGGCCATCTTCAGGCCCTCGGGCGCATTCATGGCCGTGCCGACGCCATCGCCGCCGCCGAAGCCGCTCTCACCCATTTCGACGCCGTCAATCTCGACCTGATGTACGCCCTGCCCGGCCAGAGCCTGGCCGAGGTCGAAGACGACATCGCCATGGCAATCGCCCTGGCGCCCCCGCACCTCTCCTGCTACCACCTGACCCTGGAGCCGAACACCGCCTTCGCCGCCAACCCTCCCCCCATTCCGGACGCAGACGCTTCATCCGACATGCAGGACCGCGTGGAGACACGCCTGGCCGCAGCCGGCTACGGCCACTACGAGACCTCCGCCTTCGCCCGCTCCCACCGGGAATGCCGACATAACCTCAACTACTGGACCTTCGGCGATTACCTGGGGATCGGTGCCGGCGCCCACGGCAAGCTCTCCTCCCACGAGGGCATCGTGCGAGAGACCCGCCCCAAGCACCCGGCGGCCTATCTGGCTGCGCGGGAAAGCGGCACCTTTGTCCAGGAAAGACGCCCCATCAGCAGTGCCGACCTGCCCTTCGAGTTCATGATGAACGCCCTGCGCCTCAACCAGGGCTTCCCGCGCCGACTGTTCACCGATCGCACCGGCCTGCCCTTCGAAGCCGCCGAAGCAGGTTTGCTCAAGGCCACCCGGCAGGGGCTGCTTGAAACCGACGGAGAAAACCTGCGCCCGACAGTACGGGGACGACACTTCCTGAACGAACTGCTGATGCTCTTTCTCCCCGACTGAAGTCTCAAGGCAAGACCCGCCGCCTGCGGCATAATCCGCCGTGTTTTCGCCCGCCTTTCCCCATGCACCCAGCGCCCGCCTCATCCCTCCCGAACCCCGATCCCGCCAGCCTCGGGCAGGTCTTCACCCCGGAGCACGTCGTCCGGGCCATGCTGCGCCTACGCCACAATTCCGGCCGCGTGCTGGAACCTTCCTGCGGTGACGGCGCCTTCCTGAGGCATCTGCACCACACCGTGGGCATCGAGCTGGACCCGCTCCAATGCCCGCCCGGTGCCCACAACATGGATTTCTTCGCCTACCCGGTAGGCGAAAAATTCGACACGGTGATCGGCAACCCGCCCTATGTGCGCTACCAGGACATCGCGCCGACCACCCGAGCCCTGCTCCACCAGGATGGCTTTGACGGTCGCAGCAACCTGTACCTCTTCTTCATCCAGAAATGCGTGCACCATCTGGCCCCAGGGGGCGAACTGATCTTCATCACTCCCCGGGATTTCCTCAAGTCCACCAGTTCCCTGCGCCTCAACCGCTGGCTCCATGAACGCGGCACCATCACCCACGCCATCGAGCTTGGCGACGCCCGCATCTTCGCCGATGCGCTGCCCAATTGCCTGATCTGGCGCTACGAACTCGGCAACCTGTCCCACAACACCGCCTGGGCCCAGATCGGCCAGGGGGACGACATCGCGCACGGCCTGGATCACCCCCACTGGCAATACCGGCATTTCTCCGAATGCGGTGGCCACCTGCTGTTCAGCCGCGGCGAATACACCCTGACCCTGGCTCAAGTGGCGGCGGTGCGGGTCGGGGCCGTATCCGGAGCCGACGATATCTACGTCAGCGACCGTCACGGCAACCGTGATTTCGTGAGCTCAGGCACCATCGCCAGCGGCGAGACCCGCCGCATGATCTGGTGCGAGCCTGGCGAGCCCCCGCCCGCCGCCCTGCTCCCCCACCGCAAGCGCCTGCTGGCCCGACGCAT
>JAEUNV010000550.1 GCA_016790385.1 Zoogloea sp. | reverse complement strand
CGCTCGGAGATCAGATCCTGGTGGGGAGAGAAGCTGTCGTAGGGCAGGGTTTCCCAGTCGGGCAGCAGGTGGGTGCGCAGGCCGGGGGCCAGCCAGGCGATCTCGTCGGAGAGGCGCTGGGCATCGATGGGGTTGGCGGTGACCACCACCAGCATGCGCTTTCCCCCGGCCAACCGGGCAATGGCCAGGGCGTCACCCGAGCCGGCAACAGGCGGCAGATCAAGGCGCTGGCCGGGCTTGGCCCGACTGAAGGCATCGAGGGCGGGGAGAAGAGCTTGAAAGGGGCTGGAGGCGGTCATGCGCAAGCGTGCTGCGGCGGAAACAAGGGGCGGATTATAGGCGCCCGGATCAGGCCCGGGCGACCTGGAAGCTTTCCACCACACGGCCACTCTCGATTCCCACCGGGTTCCAGGTGGATTCAACCACATGGGTCCAGCCGTAGCGGTCGCGGCGGATCAGGGTGGAGCAGCGGGTGCCATAGCCGGGAGCGCGGATGAAGGCACTGGAGAGCATGCGCTCCCACGCGAGGCTCACGCCGGTGCGGGGCAATTCGGCGTCGGCAGCCGGGCGGTCGTCGCGCAGGAGTTCAGCCATCGGGGTGTTGTCTGGCAGAGCCCGCAAGGCACGGGCGAGGCGTGACTTGCCGGTGAGCACCTTGGGCCAGGGGGTGTCGAGGAGGTGATTGGAAAGGGCGTAGAGGCCGGGTTCGAGAGGTCGGGCGCTGCCACTTTCGCTTTCATAGATGCCCAGGCTGTCCCCGTCTCCGAGCAGCAGGTTGAAGCCGTTATAGCGCGGGCCTTCCAGCGTAAGCCGGGCAAGCGCCGACGGAATGGATTCGTCGCCGGCCAGAAATTCCGCTACCAGTGCCCCGCGGGAGGGGGCATCCGGCCGCTGGCGGGTGGGGTCACGGAAATTGGTGAGGCCGGCAAAGCGGCCATTTCGGCTAAGGCCAAGCCAGGTGCCACCGGCCTCCAGATCACGCCCGGCAAAAATGTCCGGCCGATCCCGCCACCAGGAGGCTGGTGCGGCGGGGCGCGCAAAAAACTCGTCGCGATTGGCGGCCACCACCAGCGGGTAGTCCGGATGGACCTGCCAGGCGAGCAGGATCAGACACATGGGACAAACGGGACAAAACGTTCGGTGTGGCGGTGCCCGCCAGCTTCAAGAAAGCGCTCCAACCCGTGGCGGACCACCGCGCCCTCAAGCACCGCGTCGAAGGCAGGAGGATCGATCACGTTTTCGTAGATCTCCATCCATGTCCAGGGGTCGTCGGCCTTGCGCAGAAAGCGCCCACCCACCCCTGTGAACGCGAGGATTTCCGCCTGCAGGTTGTAAAGCTCCCGGGCCAGATCGGCCTCCATGCCGATTCGGACCGGGTAGTAAATGTAGTAATGGGAAGGACTCAAGCGCTGTCTCAGGTAAGGGCGTAGGGCAGGGGCAGGAAACTGATAGCGGCGCCGCTCGGCGTACCAAGATGCACCTCGGTGGACTCGGCACTGGAGGTTTGAAGCACCACGAGGGCGTCGAAGCCGCCAGTGGGGGACGGCGCTGCGACCACGACCTTGCCCGCAGACTGCTCGCCGAACTCGGGCGAGAACACATCGGTGCCCACGGCAGGCCACTCCGCCGCATCGGTATGGACGCGGAACATGCGTTTTTTTAGCTTGCCCAGGTAATGGGTGCGAGCAACGATCTCCTGGCCCGGGTAGCACCCCTTGTTGAAACTGACGCCGCCGATCAGATCGTAGTTGAGCATCTGGGCAACGAACTCTTCCTGCACGGGCAGGGTGACGGTGGGAAGGCCCTGGCAGATGTCCAGCCAATGCCACGCTGCCGTGCCCGCGGGCATCGCGCCGGCCGCCACGAATTTGCTCCACAGGGTGATGGCTTCAGAGATCGGCGCCGACACGAGGAAACGTGCTCCATCGAGTCGCACCACCGTTGCGACACCCGACGCACTTGCTCTCGGGGCACCGGGGATGTGCAGCCCCGCCGCCTCAAGGGCTGCCCCGGCGAGGGGGCCGGCCAGTCCGATCAGAACGCTGTCGCCACTGTCGTCCATCAGGCGCACCTTCGAACGCAGGACGTACATGGAAAGCTTTTTGAGGATGGCGGCGTGGATGTCGGCCGACAGGGCGAGCAGGTAATCACCGGCCTCGCGCCACAGCACGATACTGGCCAGCATGCGGCCCTTGGCACTGTTGAAACTGGTCAGTTGGGCCTCATTGGGACCGAGTTTCTTGACGTCATTGGAGAACAGATTGTGGAGAAATACGCTCGCGTCCTCGCCGCTGGCGCGTATCGCCCCGAGGTGCACCAGGGGGACCAGCACGGTGCCCTGGGCGGCGAGCGTCACGTCCTGTCGCTCGTCGTCGTTGAACTTGACGGAATTGTCCGAAAACTTCGCGCCAATGGCGCCGAGATGGGATTGCCAAGTTGAATTCATCAGTCGTGTCCTGTCGCAAAAACGAGTCTTGAAGCGGTTTGCGCTATTATAGGGCGTTGCCGCGCGGGGGCTGGCCATTCGGTGGAAGCAAGAATCACGCCCCCGGTTTTTGCCGGATCTTCCTCCTTTCCTCACCTCTTTCGTTCCTCCCGGAAGCGCCAAGTTCCCCGATGAAGCGCCTGTTTTTTATTGTGTTAGCCCTCGCGTTCACGGGGGTGGTCGGCTTTATCGGCATGTTTGCGTGGTTTGCGTACAGTCCGGTGGCTTTACGTCACAGTCCGTTGGATTTCACCATCGAGCCGGGTTCGGGCATGCGCCAGGTCGCCAGGCAATTGACCGAGGCCGGCATCGACACCTGGCCTCCTGCGCTGGTCTTGCTGGCACGGGTGACGTGCCAGGCGAACGGCATCAAGGCCGGCAGTTATGAAGTGGAGACCGGCGTGACGCCGTTGTCCCTGCTGGACAAACTCACCCGGGGCGACACCAGCCAGGCCGAGCTGGCACTCATTGAAGGCTGGAATTTTCGACAATTCCGTGCAGCCCTTGATCGCCACCCGGACTTGCGTCATGACAGCACCGGCCTATCTGACAGCGAGTTACTGGCACGTATCGGCGCCGACGTGACCCACCCGGAAGGGCAGTTCTTTCCCGACACCTATCTTTTTGCCCGCCGCAGCAGCGATCTCGATCTGCTCAGGCGAGCGCATCACCAGCAAAGAAAGGTTGTGCAACGGGAATGGGAAAAGCGCTCGGAGGGTTTGCCCTTCCGGACGGCCTATGAAGCCCTGATCCTGGCCTCCATCGTGGAGAAGGAAACCGGCCAGGCATCCGACCGGCCATTGATTGCCTCGGTGTTCATCAACCGGCTACGCAGCGGCATGCTGCTTCAGACTGACCCGACCGTGATTTACGGCCTCGGCCCGGCTTTTGACGGTGATTTGCGCAAACGCGACCTCACCACGGACACTCCCTACAATACTTACACTCGACCGGGTCTGCCCCCGACCCCGATCTCCATGCCGGGGGTGGCAGCCCTGCGGGCCGCTCTCAGTCCGCCAAGCACGGAGTACTTTTATTTCGTGGCCAAGGGTGATGGTTCCAGCAGCTTCTCCCGAACCCTGGCCGAACATAACCGGGCTGTCGCCCGCTACATCCGGAAACAACAGCCGTGAAATCGCGCTTCATCACCTTTGAAGGCATCGACGGCGCCGGCAAGAGCAGCCAGATCGCTGCCGCCGTCGCCCTGATCCAGTCCCGCGGCATTCCCGTCGTACAGACCCGTGAGCCGGGCGGCACACCGCTGGGCGAAAAGTTGAGGGAGCTCCTCCTGCACGAGCCGATGCATCTGGAAACCGAAGCCCTGCTGATGTTCGCCGCCCGCCGGGAACATCTCGCGGCGCGTATCCAGCCGGCGCTTGCCGCCGGGGCGTGGGTGGTATCTGATCGTTTCACCGATGCCACCTACGCATACCAGGTGGGCGGCAGAGGGCTCGATGAAAAACGCTTCGCCGTCCTGGAAAAATGGGTTCATCCCCATCTTCAACCAGATCTGACTCTGATCTTCGATCTCGACCCCCAGGTAGCCGCCAGCCGGCTTGCCGGAACAGGGCAGGCCCCGGATCGATTCGAGAGCGAGCAGGTGGACTTCTTTGAGCGGGTTCGCGCAGCCTACCTGCGCCGCGCCGCCGCAGACCCGGCGAGAATCAAGCTGATTGACGCGGCACAGGCACCGGAGACTATTCGCAAAGAACTTGAGCACATTATCTTAGATAATTGTTTTCAATGATTTTTGAATGGCACTCCGATCTATGGGCGCGGGCTCTCGATAATGCAGGGCGAATGCCTCACGCCCTGCTTTTCTCAGGCCCTGCCGGTGGCGGAAAACGTGTTTTCGCCGAAGCCCTTGCGGCGCGGGTTCTGTGTGTTCAACCTGATGCCGACGGACACGCCTGCGGGCACTGTGAGGACTGCCAATGGCGATTGGCAGGCAATCACCCGGACCTGCTGCGGGTCGTTCCCGAAGCAGATCAGGAAGAGCGCTCCGACGCCTCCACCGAGAAAGCCGAGGGCGGCAAAGCGGCCAGCCGCCAGATCGTCATCGACCAGATCCGCGCCCTTCAGCAGGCGCTGACCACGGGCGGGCATCGGGGCAGCCAGCGGGTGGTCATCGTCGACCCGGCCGACGCTATGAATCTGTTTACCGCCAATGCCCTTCTCAAGCTGCTGGAAGAGCCGACAACCCATGCTTTGTTCCTGCTGATATCGAGCGCTCCGAAGCGTCTGCTGCCAACCATTCGCAGCCGCTGCCAGACATGGACTTTTCCCCGCCCTCCCGCCGAACTCGCGGCGCGTTGGCTCGACGGCAGGAATCTTCCCGACGCCCCGGCCCTGCTCGCCTTCTGCGGCGGGATGCCGCTTGCCGCGGCAGCGCTGGCCGAGGGCGGCGGCGCGGCGGCGCGGCGGCGCTTCGCCGACGATATCGCCACCATTCCCGGAAAGGCCGCCTTACGTCTTGCGGGAGAATGGGAGAGCTGGTTGAAGGGCAAGGATTCCCTGGCCAGCGGCTTCGACATGCCGACCCTGGTGGGCTGGATGCAACGTTGGGTTGCCGATCTGGTCAGCGTACGACTGGGTGGCCCCGTGCGCTTCTTCCCCGATCGGGAGGCATCGCTCCGGGAGCTCGCCGGGCGCCTGAGCATAGACGCTGCCCTGGGCTGCTACAATGAAATCACCCAGTCGCGCCGGGTTGCGCAGCACCCCCTCAACCCCCGGCTATTCTTGGAAGACATGCTATTGCGGTACGCCCGGAGCCTCCAGGCAGCCGCGTCGGCGGGACGCACATGAACGAACCTGCGAAAAGACCTACGGTGACGCGCCCGAGCGTCCTGTCCCTTAACATCAGCTCAAAGTCGGCGCTATACGCTGCTTACATGCCGTTCATCAAGAACGGAGGGCTGTTCGTTCCCACCGCGCGGACCTACAAACTCGGTGACGAGATCTTCATGATCCTGCAAATCATGGATGACACCACCAAGCATCCGGTGGCAGGCACCGTTGCCTGGATCACGCCCCCCGGTGCGCAAGGGAACAAGACCCAGGGCATCGGTGTCCAGTTCGGGGGGGACGAAGCCGGGCAGGTTTTGCGTAATCAGATCGAACACATTCTTGCCGGTCACCTCGGCTCATCCCGTCCAACCCACACAATCTGACGCATCGGCTCCCCTCAATGCTTGTTGATTCCCACTGCCACCTGGATTTCCCCGATCTGATCGAAAACGAAACGGACATTCTCGAGCGCATGGCCGACAACGGCGTGACACATGCGCTTTGCGTCAGCGTGAAACTCGAGACCCTGCCCGCCGTGATTGGCTTGGCCGAGCGCCACGCCAATCTGTTTGCGTCGGTGGGTGTGCACCCCGATAACGCCGATTGCGAGGAACCCGATGAGGCGAGGCTTCTGGCGCTCGCAGCCCACCCCAGGGTGGTGGCCATTGGCGAAACGGGGCTGGACTACTACTGGCACAAGGATGCTCCGGAATGGCAGCGCGCGCGTTTTCGCACGCACATCCGCGCGGCCCGGAGCTGTGCCAAGCCGCTGATCATCCATACCCGCAACTCCGCCGCCGATACCCTGCGCCTCATGCAGGAGGAGGGTGCCGATCAGGTTGGAGGCGTGATGCACTGCTTCACCGAAACCCTCGAAGTGGCCAAGCTGGCGCTGGATCTGAACTTCCATATTTCGTTTTCCGGGATCGTGAGCTTTAAGAACGCCGAAGCCCTGCGTGACGTGGCCCGTTTCGTTCCTTCAGACCGACTGCTCGTCGAAACCGACGCCCCTTACCTTGCACCGATGCCTTTCCGGGGAAAAACCAATCAGCCTGCCTATGTGCGCCACGTGGCTCAGGCCGTTGCCGACGCGCGCGGTGAAAATCTGGCAAGCGTGGCCGAGGCCACGACCCGCAATTTCTTTCGACTGTTCAAGGACGCGAGCCCCTCATGAAGCCCGTTGCACGGATCTTCCGCCCCCGGAACCCAACCCTCATTGCCCTGATTTTCGGGCTTCAGTTGTCCATGCCCATTGCCGCGGCGTCACTCGATGACTTGCTGAACGCCGCCAAGATGGGGGACGCGACCGCGGTCACCCGGATGGTGTCCCAGGGCATGGACATCAACTCCACCGACCAGAATGGAAACAGCCTGCTCATTCTTGCGGCCCGGGAGGATCAGCCGCGCGTTGTCGAGGCCCTTGCCAAACAACGCGGCATCAAGCTCAACGCCCGAAATGCAGCGGGCGACAGCGCCCTCATGCTCGCCAGTCTGAAAGGGCATCTGGAAGTCGTTCAATTGCTGCTCGCTGCTGGGGCCGAATACGACCATTCCGGCTGGAATCCGCTTCTCTATGCGGCATTCGACGGCCGTCTGGCCGTGGTGGAGCTGTTGCTCTCGAAAGGTGCAAACCCCAATGCAAAAGCCCCCAACCTTGCCACGCCCCTTATGTTTGCCGCCCGCAACGGGCATGAAGACGTCGTGGTTCGTCTGCTGAAAGCGGGCGCCGATCCGGACTGGAAAAACGACCAGAAAGAAACGGCCGAGAGTTGGGCCGTCAAGAACCGAAACACGGACATCGCCAGCCTGATCCAGGCCTCACGCAAAGCCCGCGTTGTCGGGACTGACAAATAGCGTTGTGAAGCCCGGCCTGCCAAGCCGATCAGTATCGACGCCCGTGGTCAAACCGCCAGGGCAGGGAAGGGGCGATCCGCCGAAGCAGCGCCCCACCCACAAGGGCCAGGATGGCGGGAACCAGCGCCTGACCGCCCTGGCCGCCGGCCAGAAGCACGCCCACAATGAGACCACTCAGCATCAGGGCACGGCAAATGAGGCTTTCCATGATTGACTCCTTTTCAGAACGATTCAAGGTGGACCAGGGCTCGAGTGCATTGATCAGGACTCATGCGGCACGTCTGCCCTGACTTCTTTTCGATAACTGTAAGTATATACAGCTATCTGTGTATGGCAAGCCTACCGTTCATGGTTGACGTCCGACGGCAACGACCAGACGGGTAAACTCGCACCCATGCAGGCAAAGAACCCCGACACCAATGCACGCCCCATCCCGATCCGCCCTCTTGACGAGCTGACGATCCCCCCCGACCTGGACGGGAGGCATGGCGTGAATCGCGCCGATTTGGCCCGCCTTCAGATCACCGCCGACACCGACGCCGACGCGATCCGCTGTTTTCTTACCGAATACGATCGGTCACCGGGCACCTACCGCATTTACCAGCGGGAGTGCGAACGACTGCTGCTGTGGTCTTTGATCGACTGTGGCAAACCCCTGTCCAGTCTCAACCGCCAGGACTTCGAGGGTTACCTGAATTTTCTTGCCGACCCCCAGCCTTCCGCCCTGTGGTGCGGCCCCAAGGCAGAACGCATTACGGAGCGCTGGCGGCCTTTTGTCGGCCCCTTGAGCGAAAGTGCGGTGCTCACGGCAATGGCCGCCATCAATTCGCTGATGAGTTATCTGGTGGATGCGGGCTACCTGCTCGGGAATCCCCTCGGGCTGATTCGCCAGCGTCGGCGCAAGATGTCCGCCGAGGTGGGCGGCCCCCTTCGGGCCGTGGCGAGCACCGACGAGATAGATAAGATCGAGCGCTTTCTGGACACGCAGATGTGGCAGGCCGTGACGGACGCCATTGAGGCCATGCCCAAGGATGGAGAACGCGGGCGCAACGAATACGAACGGGCGCGCTTCCTCGCGGCAACGCTGTACATGCTGGCCCCCCGCGCTGGCGAACTGGAAAGCCACCGCATGAACAGCTTTCGAGAGGAGCGCGGCCTGTGGTGGTGGCACGTGGTGGGGAAGGGGGGCAAGAAGGCCAAAGTGCCCGTCGCAGACGACATGCTCAAGGCCCTGATCCGCTATCGCAAGCACCTGGGCCTCTCTGCGGTGCCCCGCCGGGATGACTTGACCCCGCTGCTGGTGTCCGTAAAGGATGGAAGCCCAATCACGGCACGCCGGCTCAACCAGATACTAAAGAAGATCTTCAACGCAGCAGCTGAGCTGTTACCGGACGACGCGGAGCACAAAAAGGAAAAGCTGCGCGCCGCGTCGGCCCATTGGGGACGTCACACCGGAATCACCGCCAAGCTCGACAGCGGTATCGACGAGCGCTTCGTGCAGAAGGACGCGCGGCATACCGACGCTCGCACCACCCAGCGCTACATCCATGAAGAGGAAGAGCGTTGGCACGAGGAAGCGCAGAAACAACGCCTTCACTGGACCGACAAGAAGACCCCCTGACAGCACCTCCGTCAGAACACCCAAAATGGGAAACGGGATTTCAAAACCGTGTCAAATGATACGGATTACGGACGTACACGTATGCTATGGTCTCCGCGATAGGCTTTTGTCCAAATCCGGCAGGCAGGGGGTGATTTGATGGCACGCAGCAGTAGCGTCACCTTTGAAGCGGTGGAGCAAATCTGCTTCCAGCTGCTTTCGATGGGCGAGAACCCATCCTTCAATCTGGTCTATGCAGAGCTTGGCAACAAGGGCTCAAGCGAAATCGTCCAGCGCTACATAGACCAGTGGCGTCGTGACACCGGCGCCGCCTTCTTCCGCCAACGCAGTGTGCCGGGCATGCCCGACGAGCTGGTATCTTCCACTGACGGGTTGATGGCCAAAGTCTGGACGATTGCATTGCAGCATGCCGACCAGGTCTTTGCCAGCCAACGCCAGGTCATGGAGCAGGCGCAGGAGGCCGTGCTGTCCCGACTCCAGACGGCGGTGGATCGCATTGCCGAGCTTGAGGCGGAAGCGGCCCAGGCCAGCACTCAGATCGAGACACTCAGCCAGGGGGTTCAGGCGCGGGACAGCAGCATTGCCGATCTACGCAGTCAGGCGCTTGAATTTCTGCGTCAGCGCGAGGGTCTTGAGAACAGGGTCAGGCAGCTTGAAGAAAGCGCCGAAACCCGGGAGCAGAAGTTTGCCGCCGAATCCGAGCGCCTGGGGCGCCTGCTGCAGAATGACCGCGACCGCTACAACGCCTCTTTGAAAGAGGAGCAGGATCGCAGCGCCCTTGATCGCGAACTGCTCATGAAACAGATCGATCAGGCCCGCCAGGAAAAGCTAGCCGAGATCACCGCCATGCGCCAGCAACTTGCCAATCGCGAAGAGCGGGAAGCGCGGCAGCGGGAGCAGACCGAGGAAGCCAAGGCGGCCCTTCGGGAAGCCGTTTCCCGCGCACGCCAGGTGGAAACCTCCCTCGCTGCCGCCGAAGGACGAATCGAACGTCTGCAAGCACAACTCAAGACTGCCAGCGAAGCGGCGCACGGCAAGGAGTCCGCCGTGGCAGCGGCTGAAGCGCGAGCCCGGGCAGTCGAAGAAGTCCGGCTTGCCGAGACCGCTCGCGCCCAACGGGCCGAGGCTGCTCTGGCGGAAGCCCTTGCCGAACTGGGCATGCTCAGGAAAAAGGGTTGAAAGCAGGGTAGGGTGCTGATCGGAAGCGCTCAGGAATAGGGGGGAATCCTCACCCAACCCTCCATCAGGATGCGCGCCGACCGGCTCATGATGACGCGGTCGATGACCCACCGACCATCGATCTGGCGGGTCTCGGCACCCACACGCAAAGACCCGGACGGATGCCCGAAACACAATTGGCCGCGCGAAACGGAAGCAGCCACATCATGGACGACGGTGCCGGGAATGGCCGCAGCGGCGGCCAATGCGACGGCCCCGGTCCCCGTCATGGCGTGATGCAGCTGCCCCATCGAAAAGATACGCGCCACCAGATCAATAGCCTCCCGGGACACGGGGCGGCCGTCGGAGGCGACATAGTCCGCCGGCGGTGAAACCAGCGCGAGTTTGGGCGTGTGGGGGCGAAGCGCGCCAGCCTCTTCAACGCTACCCGCCAGCCCCATGGCCATCGCCCCCACGGCGCGGATCCTTTCGGCGCGGGCAAGCAGATCAGCGTCTCGATTGATGGCAGCAGGCAGTTCCGTGCCCTTCAGGCCAAGAACGCCCGCATGGATGAAGATGGTGGGGTTCCCCGCATCGATGAGCGTTGCGGGAAACGCACCCACCCCCGGAACCGAAAGACTGTCAGCCGGATTGCCAGCGGGAAAAAGCTGCCCCGGTTCGGCAGGGTCGAGAAACTCCAGTCGGATCTCTGCACCCGGAAAACTGACCCCGTCCAGCATGAAATCCCCGGTTTCCTCAACCAATCCACCCCGCATCGGCACGTGGGCGAGGATCCGCCGCCCGATATTGGCCTGCCAGATCCTGACCGTCGCCATGCCCTCCACCGGCGCCTGAACGAGCCCCGAGTGAATGGCAAATGGGCCCACCGCAGCACTCAGGTTGCCACAGTTGCCCGACCAGTCGATCACCGGCCGATCCACCGGGACAGCACCAAACAAGTAATCCACGTCGCAATCAGGCCTCGACGACGGAGCGACGATAACCACCTTGCTGGTGCTGGAAGTCGCAGCTCCCATCCCGTCGATCTGTTTCCCGTAGGGGTCAGGACTGCCGACCACTCTCAACAGCAGACGATCTCGCAGCACAGGATCAGTGGGCAGGTCCGCAGCCAGAAAGAACACGCCTTTACTGGTACCACCGCGCATGAAGACGGCCGGAATTCGGG
>JAEUNV010000537.1 GCA_016790385.1 Zoogloea sp. | reverse complement strand
GGACGGCAACGGTTTCGCCGACGCCGACAACGACCGCAACGGCACGCCCGACGACGACCTGCCCGCCGACGAAACCCACGATGGCGCCGCCGGGGTGAAAGGCATCGATGACGATGGCGACGGCAACATCGACAACGGCGGAAATACCGACAACGACGAGGACGGCACCCTGGGCAGCGCCCCCGTCCCGCCGAAGAACGGCAGTGACTGGATCGACCCCGTGGTGTATCGGGTGAGCAACGGCCAGCTCCTGGAGCGCATGCCCAACCTCAACCCCACCAGCGGTGCGGATTACACCGAGCGCGTCATCGCCGACAAAGTGGTGAGCCTGGCGGTCACCCGCATCGACAGTGGCAACCGGCGCACCCGCGAGATCCTGGTCGTGCTTACCCTCGGCGATCCGGCCGGCGAAACGGCCAGCTGGACCCGGCGCCTGCGGGTGGGGGCGCGATGAAGCCACGCAGCCATTCCGCCGGCTTTCTGCTGCTACCCGTCAGCCTCCTGCTGGCGGTCATCGGCGCCCTCAGCTTCATGCTGGTCCAGGACATCGGCACCTCCGCCCGCCCTGGGGACAGGGAAGCCGAACGCGCCCGCCTGGTGGCCGAAGCCGGCATCGCCCACGCCACCTGGCGACTCAATCAGCTAAGCAGTTGCAGCGATTACAGCCCGCTGGCCGCCACCCCCTTCGGCGACAAGGGAGACCAATACCAGGTGGCGCTCAGTGCCACCGGCGGCTCACCCGTCACCCTCACGGCCACATCCGCCCTGGCCGGCAGCCCGACGGGCTCCCAGGCCACCCTGCGGCGGACCGTATACAAAACGGCGGGCACGACGCTGACCTACACCCTGGCCACCGACAGCCGGGGCAGCGACACCTACATCACTGTGGACACGCCGGACAAGAACTACGGTGGTTCGGACGTCCTCATCCTCAAACAGGGGAGCAGCTTTCCCCTGTTGCAGTTCGATCTCTCCCTGATTCCCATCGGCAGCCGGGTGATCGAGGCCAAGCTGCTGCTCTACCGGAGGGATGCCGGCAGTCTCTCCCTCAGCCCCCGGACGGTAAATGCCCATCGGGTACTGGAACCCTGGCCGGCGGGCAGCAAGAACGGATCAAGCTCGGCCGACGGCGCCACCTGGATGACCCGAGACGGCTCCGTGGCCTGGAAGGCCACCTCGGGCACCGTGGAAAATGCCAACGCCTCGGACATCCCCCATACCCACTATTACCTATGGGGCACACCGTGGATGGAATGGAACCTCACCAGCCTGGTCCAGGGCTGGGTGGACCGCCGCTACCCCAACTACGGTGTGATGCTGCGGCCCACCACCAGCGTGAGCACCGAAGAGTACGGCGCCGCCGAGGGCGACAGCGCCCAGTTGCCCAAGCTGGTGATCAAGTACGTGGCCCCCTGCGGTGCCACCAACCCGCCCCAGGACGGCATCGGTGGGCGGATCGCCTGGTGGAAGTTCAACGAATCCACCGGCACTACCGCGGCCGACGCCGTCGGCGGCCACCCGGGCAGCGTCAGCGGCGGCACCTGGAGTGCGACCGGCGGCGTCTCCGGCGGAGCGCTGGCCTTCAATTCGGCCGGCAAGGTGAGCGTGGCCCACGCCGACGATCTGTCCCAGACCGGCGACTTCAGCCTGGGCGCCTGGGTCAACCTCAGCGACCGCAACGGCAAGCGTTCCATCCTGCACAAGGGCACGGCCAGCAATGAGGCCAACTACGCCATGGGGGTGCGCGACGGCGAGTTCTACTTCGAGTACTTCGTCAACAACGCCTGGCGCACCTACACCACCGCCGGCCTCAACCTGCGCGCCGGCACCTATTACCACCTGACGGCCACCTACAAGGCCATCACCCGCCAGATCAAGCTCTACGTGGATGGCGCACCCGCCGGCACCTTCACCGCCACCATCGGCAACACCCCGAAGAGCAACACCAAGGGCCTGCTGATCGGAACCACACCGTCCAATGAAAACTTTCTCGGCCGTATCGACGACGTGCAGATCGTCGCCAGCAACCTCGATGTCGCCGGTGTGGCCACCCTGATGGGCGGCAGCGTGCGCATTCCCGTTGCCGACACCTATGTGTCGGCCGAAGCCTTCGCACGCAACCTGAACTATGGCGGCGCCACCGTGATGCAGCTCAAGTACCCCCCCGACATCCGCCCGCTGGTGCTCTTCGACCTTTCCGCCATTCCCGCCGGCACCCCCATCAAACGTGCTGTGCTTTCATTCCACGTACAGGATTCGGTGATCCTCAGCCTGGGCCTGAAAGCCTACGCCTACCCCCTCACCGAATCCTGGCTCGAAGGCACCCAGAACGGTGCGGTATCGACGCTAGGTGCCACCTGGAGCAAACGCCAGATCGGGCCGGATCTGGTCTGGAGCAGTGCCGGCGGCACCTATTACAACGTCGCTGCCGGCGTCTTCCAGGTTCCGCTGGGTGCCACCCCGCAGCGTTACTGGGAGATGGACGTCACCTCGGTTGTGCAGGAATGGGTGGATGGCGTGCGCGCCAACCACGGGCTCAGCCTGCTGCTCGACTTCAGCCTCGACAGCGCCAACCTGAGTACGCGGGAGAGCCTACGTCTCGAACCGCGCCTGCTCATCAGCACCCAATAGCCACGCCCCCGGCTCAAGAATGCCCCCTGCCCGCCGATAAGCCTGCCATGGAGCACAACGCCCTCTGGGCCACCCTGCGCGGTCGCCTGCCCCTCTGGAAGCCACATCTGCCGGCCATCGGCGGTGCCTCGCCCATTGGTTTCGATCTGGCCAGCGAACGCCTCAACCTGGCCCAGGTCGCGCCCCACGGCAAGGCCTGGCGCTGGCGCGCCGCTGCCGCCATTGCCTACCCCCGGGACCGCGCCGAACTGCTCAATGACCCCGCCGACTTTCGCGGCCTGGTGCAGGATGCCCTGCGCAAGCACGGTTTCAAGGGCCGGCAGGTGGTCAGCGTGCTGCCACCGGGCGATCTACAGGTGGTGTCCATCGACTACTCCACGGCCAATGGACAGGATGACACCGCCACCCTGCTGCGCACCCTGCGGGATCGCTTCAAGGGCGGGCTTGACGACGCGGTGGTGGACATCCTGCCCATCCGCCGCCCGCCGGAAAGCAACCTGCGCTCCGCCGTGGTGGCCGTGGCGCAGCGGGACAAAGTGCTGGCCCATCTCGATCTGCTCACCGCCGCGGGCCTTGACCCCCAGGC
>JAEUNV010000501.1 GCA_016790385.1 Zoogloea sp. | reverse complement strand
ACTAGCCGGACAATCATGAGCGAGGACCGCAAGCTTGGATCGCATCGACCTCTTCCGCGTTTTCGTGCGTGTCGTTGAATGCGCCAACTTCACGCGCGCCGCCGGCCTGCTCGGCATGCCACGCTCGTCCGTATCGGCAGCAGTGATCGAGCTGGAAAGCCGGGTCGGGGCGAGGCTCCTGCACCGCACCACGCGCAAGGTTTCGCCAACACATGACGGAGCCGCCTTCTACGAACGCTGCCTCAGGGTCGTTGCAGACGTCGAAGAAACCGAAACCCTGTTCCGCCAGGGCAACGCCAAGCCTTCAGGCAAACTGCGGGTGGATCTCCCCAGCCGCATCGGACGGCTGATCGTGGCCCCTGCCCTGCCCACCTTTCTCGACACGTATCCCGAGATCGAGATTGATCTCGGCGTAACGGATCGCGCCGTTGATCTCATTGAAGACAGCGTCGATTGCGTTCTGCGTGTTGGCCCCTTGCGCGATTCGGGTCTGATCGCCCGCCCTCTCGGCGTACTCCCCCTCATCAATGTGGCGAGCCCGATTTACCTGTCGCGGCACGGCATCCCGCAGACACCCGACGATTTGAGCCGGCACCTGGCCGTCAACTACGCGTCGCCCTCGACTGGGCGGGTCGCCCCTTGGGAGTGGCTGGAGGAAGGTGTGCCGAAAAGCCTGCCCATGCGCGGACGTGTCACCGCCAACAATGCCGAGGCCTATATCGCGTGCTGCCTGGTAGGCCTTGGGCTCATCCAGATACCGGCCTACGACGTGTGGCCCCATCTCGTTGCCGGCGAGCTCATCGAGCTCATGCCCCGGCATCGCGCTGAACCGCTTCCCATGACCATCCTGTATCCCCATCGCCAGCACCTGTCCCGCCGTGTGCAGATCTTTGCCGATTGGCTGGAAGCGCTTCTGAAGCAGACCGCCATGCAATCCCCAGAGATACGCCCGGAGCCCACGTCATGACCCCGCCCGCCTCGGCCTGTTGGTTCCGTCCTCCAATCCGCGCGAAAGGCAACGAGACAGGCCGCTTCCTCCTCGGCTCCACGGTGGTTATGCTCCTTCCCGAGAAACCGCTCGCCTTCAACCCCGACCGGCCCCCCGCCCGCCCCATCCGCATGGGCGAAGCCATGGGCAGCCGGGCCGCATAGCCTTTCCGTGCGGGGCGCAGACCGACCCTGCCACCCGAGGAACCCCATGCCCGCCCTGCCGATCATCGTCATCGCCCAGCTCTTTGGCACATCCCTGTGGTTCTCGGCCAACGCCGCCGGTGACGACCTGATGCGGGCCTGGCAGCTGGTGCCCGCCGACCTGGGGCGCCTCACCAATGCCGTGCAGCTCGGCTTCATCCTCGGCACCCTCGGCTTCTCCCTCACCGGCCTCGCCGACCGCTTTCCCGCCAGCCGCATCTTCGCCCTGTGCGCCCTGCTGGGGGCCGCCGCCAACGCCGGCTTTGCGCTCTTCGCCAACGGTATGGATTCGGCCCTGCCGCTGCGCTTTGCCGTCGGCCTGGCCCTGGCCGGGGTCTATCCCCTGGGCATGAAGCTGGTGGTGAGCTGGGTGCCGGAACAGGCCGGGTCGGCCCTGGCCTGGCTGGTGGGCATGCTCACCCTGGGCACCGCCCTGCCCCACGGCGTGCGCTTTCTGGAAACCGGCTGGGGCTGGCAGGCCACGGTGCTGGTTTCGTCCGGCCTCGCCGTGCTCGCCGCCGGTCTGATCAGCCGCCTGGGCGACGGCCCGCACCTGGTGCGCAAGCCCGGCACCCCGCCCCTGCGCCTGGGGCGCGTGCTGCTC
>JAEUNV010000489.1 GCA_016790385.1 Zoogloea sp. | reverse complement strand
TGCGGTGGCCTCGAATCCGCCCATGACCGGCATCTGCACGTCCATCAGGATGGCATCGAAACGGGTTTGTGCGTGGAGGTCGAGGGCTTCCTGGCCATTGTTGGCAACCTCGACGTGGTGCCCCAGCTTGGCCAGCAGGCGTATTGCCAGGGTCTGATTCACCACGTTGTCTTCAGCCAGCAGTATGTGAAGCTGGCGGCGCTGTTCGCGCAGGGAGTGGCGGGTGATCAGCGGGCGATCGTCGACGGGATCGACGGACAAGAGAATGGCGTTGAGCAGATCGGAGGCTTCGACCGGCATTGGGAGATAGGCGGCGATGCCGAGCTCGCGGCAGCGTGCTCCGTCGCCGCGGCGGCCCTCCACGGCCAGCATGATCAGGCAGGGCTGGGGAAGGCCAGAGCGGGTAATGGTTTCGGCAAGGGCGAAGCCTTCCGCGTCAGGCAACTGCGTGCCCAGTACCACGACCCGGTAAGGGGCATTGTTGCGGGCCGCGTGGAACAGCTCACGCAGGCAGGTGTTCGCGTCCGGGGCGTAGACAGGTGCCATTCGCCACCTGCCCAGCAGTTCGATGAGCGTGCTGCGTTCGGCGGGGTTGTCCACAACCACGAGGACCGGCAGACCCTCCAGGTGAGCCCGTTCCTCAACGGTGACGGTGGCGGGGCCGGGTTCGAAACACGCGGAGAAGTGGAAGGTGCTGCCCTGGCCGGGGACACTGTCCACATGGATTTCGCCCCCCATGGCCTGCACAAGCTGGGCACTGATGGTCAGTCCCAGGCCGGTGCCGCCGTAACGCCGGGTGGTGGACGTGTCCGCCTGGGAAAAGGCATCGAAGATCAGCCCCTGTTTGTCGGCCGGGATGCCGACCCCCGTGTCCTGGACGCTGAAGTGGATAGAGACCTTGTCGCCCACCATCGGGCCGGGTTGGACGATCACATGGACGCCGCCTTCACTGGTGAACTTGATGGCGTTGGAGATGAGGTTGATCAGAATCTGACGCAGCCGGTGGGGGTCGCCCATCAGGTTGTCCGGGGCCTCTGGTGCGACCTGGACGGTGAGCAGCAGATCTTTCTCTGCGGCCCGTTGCTGGAGGGTTCTGACGGCCAGGGCAACGCAGTCGCGCAGGCTGAAGCTGATGTGCTCGAAATCAAGCTTGCCGGCCTCGATCTTCGAAAAGTCGAGGATGTCGTTGATGATGCCGAGCAGGGAGTTGGCCGAGCTTCTAACCAAGGTCAGATATTCCTTTTGTTCGTCGTCAAGTTCGGTTTCCAGGGCAAGGTCGGTCATCCCCAGAATGGCGTTCATGGGCGTGCGGATCTCGTGACTCATGTTGGCGAGAAAGTCGCTCTTGGAGCGGCTGTTGGCTTCGGCGGACTCCTTGGCCTGACGCATGATCCGCTCGGCTTCCTTGCGCTCGCCAATGTCCCGCAGGTAGGCGGTGATAAGGCGGCTGCCACCATTGTCCAAGCCGACAAGGGCCATTTCCACTGGAAACTCCTCGCCGTTTCGCCGTTTGGCAACGGTTTCGATGCGCTGTGCCATGGTGTCGGTGA
>JAEUNV010000483.1 GCA_016790385.1 Zoogloea sp. | reverse complement strand
GGTGGAACGAAGACGATGATGGTCGAACCGTGCTCGAACCAGCCCATTTCCTGACCCTTAGTGAAGGTGGCGTGTGTCGGGATCTGCTGCGGGCCGCGGTAGCCCGCATGCAGCAGCGTGTCCAGCCAGTGCAGGCGAATGCTGGCGACCAGAATGGCGGCCACTGGTACGAGGGTCAGGAGGGCTCCGCTACCCTCCAGGCGTGCCTTGATCACGGCCCGTTCGTTCTTGCAGTACAGCTTTTCGACCCGTTTGAGGGCGGCGGGATTGACGTTCCAGGTATCGCCGGAAAAATACGTCACATGCTCCACCCGCAGATCGGCCGGTGCGTGGAAGCGGTGGTACATGCTCGACTTGAGACGCAAGGTGACGTAGTGGCCGGCGCGGCACGCCTCCACATGCCCGGCATCGCCGAGCAGGTCGGTGAGCGGGTAGGGTGCGCCCTTGGCCTGCAAAGCCGTGATGCCGTCGAGGGGGCCGCAGGCGCCCACAATGGCGTCGCAAGGGCTGCACAGGACGGTCGGGTCGGTGTCGATGGTGCGTGCGCCGGGCTTGAGTTCGCGGGTGAAGCAGGCATGCATGCTGCGAAACTCCTGCTCGCGCGCTTCTGACAGGTCGAGATCGGCAAAAAGACGCCAGATGCGGATGGAGAGAGCCGCGACCAGTGGATGCTCAATTTTGCTGAACCAGCCCATGAATCGGGTGAGGAGGGCGCGCGGCACGCGATTGGTCAGCAGGAAGTTGAGATCTTCCTGATCGAGGATACGGGTGGTGGACGGACGACGGGGGGGCGGGTTTTTCATGGCGCTGTAACGGGGTTCGGTTAAATCAGTCATCTTTCAGTTGTGGAGTGATTGCCCGTGGAAGATGCGTTGGTATTGGCCGGCCTGGGGGCGCTTGCGCTGCCCGGCCTGGTTTTGAAGGCAAAGCGCCGGCTGGAGTTGTCGCGGGGCAAGCACCCGTCCCTGACCGGTCACGCCAAGATGTCGCGGCGGGTGGCAAAGCTGCTGCCTTTCTACGAATACGATGAGGCGGGGTTCTTCAACTCCGACGACGCTCCGCCGGAGGTCGTGGCCCGCCGCCGCGAGGGCTTCTTCGGTCTGGCCACGATCTACCAGCAGCGTTTTGCGGAGAGCGCGGCCCTGACGGCCGAAACCCAGGACGTCGTGTCGGACCTGCAATTCACCAGCGCCTATCGCGTTCCCTTTCAATACAGCCGTTTCCTGCGCCAGCATCTGAAAGGCGGCGCATTCCTTCAGGCCTCGTCGGGGGTCACCGTGACCGACCTCGATGGCAATGTCTTCTACGATCTGGGGGGCGCCTATGGCGTGAATGTGTTCGGCTACGACTTCTACAAGGAATGCATGGCCCTCGGCAGCGAGCGGGTCGAGGCATTGGGGCCGGTGCTGGGCGCCTACCATCCGCTCCTCGCGTACAACGTGAAGCGTCTCCAGGCGATTTCCGGGCTCGATGAGGTGTCCTTCCATATGTCGGGCACCGAGGCGGTCATGCAGGCCGTGCGCCTGGCCCGTTACCACACCGGACGGACCCATCTGGTCCGCTTCTGTGGCGCTTACCACGGCTGGTGGGGCGAGGTGCAGCCCGGCGTCGGTAATCCCACCGCCGCCAACCAGACCTACACGCTCCGGGACATGCATGCCGATGCGCTGCGTGTGCTGCGTCGGCGCAAGGACATCGCCTGCGTGCTGGTGAATCCGTTGCAGGCGCTGCACCCCAATGGATCGGCGCCGGGTGATTCGTCGCTGGTGGACAGCAGCCGCCGGGCCGGCTTCGATAAGGCAGCCTATTCGGCGTGGCTGCGCGAACTGCGCCAAGTGTGCGATGAGCGGGGCATCGTGCTGATCTTTGACGAGGTCTTCGTGGGCTTTCGCCTCGCAGCCGGGGGCGCCCAGGCCTACTTTGGCGTCAAGGCCGACATGGTGACCTACGGCAAGACCCTGGGGGGCGGCCTGCCCGTGGGGGTGGTGTGCGGCAAGCGACAGCTGATGAAACGCTACCGGGACGACCGGCCGGCCGACATCTGCTTTGCCCGCGGCACCTTCAACTCCCATCCCTGGGTGATGGGGGCCATGGCCGAGTTCCTGGAGCGCATCGAGTCGCCG
>JAEUNV010000475.1 GCA_016790385.1 Zoogloea sp. | reverse complement strand
GCTTGCCTTCGGTGTAAGAAAGGCGCCCCCCGCCCGACAAAGGAGCAGATGCCCACGGAGCGTCGCCGCCCTGGCACCCGCCATGGCCTCCACCCCTGCCACCTCAACCGGGAGCCCTCCATGACCACCCTGACCCGCCTGTTTGCCGGCCTCGCCCTGGGCCTTGCCGCCCACACCGCCAGTGCCCTCGACATCCAGCCCTACACCCCCCAGGCCCTGGCCGCCGCCCAGAAGGCCGGCAAACCCGTAGCCCTGCACTTTCATGCCGACTGGTGCCCCACCTGCCGCGCCCAGGAGAAGGTCTTCAACAGCCTCAAGCCCGACACCAGCCTCGATCTGCCCCTGCTGGTGGTGGACTACGACAAGGAACGCGCCCTCAAGCAAAGCCTCAAGGTCCGCACCCAGTCCACCCTGATCGTCTATCGGGGCGAAAAGGAAACCGCCCGCCTTGCCGGCGACACCGACGAAGCCCGCCTGCGCGCCGCCCTCAAGAGCGCGCTCTAAGGGGCGCCGCCATGAGCGATCCGCTCTCCCTCTCCCACCTGGGCCTCAGCGTGCTGGCCGGCAGTCTCACCACCCTGTCGCCCTGCGTGTTTCCCATCCTGCCCCTGGTGGTGGGCGGGGCGGTGCAGACCAACCGCCTCGCCCCGGTGGCGATGGGCGTCGGCATGGCCGCGTCCTTCGCCCTCATCGGCCTGCTGCTGGGTGCCGCCGGCCCCGCCCTGGGCATCGATGGGGACAGCGTGCGCACCTTCGGCGGCATCCTGCTGGTGGCCTTTGCCGCGGTCATGCTGATTCCCGCCCTGAGCCGGCGCTTCACCGAGCTGATGCTGCCCATCGCCAGCTCGGCCAACAACGCCTCCAGCCGCCTGGACAGCGGCTCCCTCGGCGGCGCCTTCGTGCTCGGCGGCCTCCTCGGGCTGGTATGGAGCCCCTGCTCCGGCCCCCTGCTGGCCTCGGCCCTGACCCTGGTGGCGAGCGAAGGCGGTGCCGGCCGGGGCGCCCTGATCCTGGGCCTCTTCGGCAGCGGCGCAGCGATCCCGCTGGTGGCCGTGGCCTACGCCTCGCGCAGTGGCTTCAACAAGGCCCGCGGCTGGGTGATGACGCGGATCGAGACCGTGAAGAAGGCTTTCGGCATCCTCATCGGTCTCACCGGCATCGCCATCCTCAGCGGTGCCGACAAATGGCTGGAGGCCCGGGTGGTGAGCGTGCTGCCCGACGCCTGGGTGAATCTCACCACCCTGTTCTGAACCTTCACCGCGCCTGAAGAGGCCGTAGCCCGCCCTTCCCGATACCCCGTGGAGGGCGGCCAGACAAGCTTGCGCCACGCATCCCCGGGGTGAAATCGGGCCGCGCCATCGGTTCGTCCGCGCCCCCAAACCCACCGTCAACGGGCGCACCCTCCCCCGGGTGGCCGCCGCCTCCGGGGGGGCAGGCGCCCGCCCGCACCCTCCCCCGAAAATCCCCTGCGTCCAGTGGACAGTCCCTGCGCTTGCTGGATAGTCACCCCCCCCTCCGATCCTTAGATTGACGCCATGTTCTGGTGGCCCGATTCCGCGGGCCTCCTTCGCCAAACTGGATGGACGACCTATGGATCG
>JAEUNV010000450.1 GCA_016790385.1 Zoogloea sp. | reverse complement strand
GCGCAGCTACCACAACAACTACCTGACCCTGCCGGTGCTGTTCTGCATGATCAGCAACCACTACGCCTTCACCTACACCCATGCCCACGCCTGGGCGGTGCTGGCCCTGATCATCCTGGCGGCCGTGCTGATCCGCCACTTCTTCAACCTGCGCCACAAGGGCGACGTGCGCTGGGAATTCCCTGCCGCCGCCATCGCCATCCTGGCCGGCGTGGCCGTGTGGCTGGCCCCGGCGCCGCGGCTTGCCAGCGCCGGCACCGCCGCCCCCACCCTGGCCGACATCCAGCCCATCATCAGTGCCCGCTGCACCGCCTGCCACGCCGAAAAACCCACGCTGATGGCCTCCGCCCCGGCGGGCGTGCTCCTCGACACCCCCGAGCGCATCGAAGCCCAGGCCCAGCGCATCCACGACCAGACGGTCAAGCTCAAGGCCATGCCCCTGGGCAACGTCACCGGGATCACCGACGAGGAGCGGATGAAGATCGCCGGGTGGTTTGAGGGGCGCTGACGGCGCTGCCCAGGCCGTCGCGGGCGGCTTCCTGCGGCGGAGGAGATACCCCGCCGCCGCCGCGCGGAACCCGCCGGCGGGCCACGATGAAATACAGCACCGCACCAACCAGCCCGCTGCCGAGGCAAAGCCAGTGCATGGCCCGCACCGACAACAGCCCGAGCAGAGCGTTGTCCCGGCTAAAGGGCCAGAAGGGCTCCACGTCGGCATGCATGATCCCGTCCAGCACCACATGGCTGAAGGTGCCGACGAAGGCCGACAGCACGGCCACGGGCCACAGGATGGGCACCAAGCGGCGGCAGCCCATCAGGCGCAAACCGAACTCCGACAGGTACTTCCCGCTGAGCGCCGAAGCGATGCCCAACAGCGAGGCCCCGATCCAGGTATGGGTGAAACCATGCAGATGCCCGTCGCCGGTCAGGATCACCACCAGCGGCTGAACATCCATCACGATCTGCGCCCAACCGAAGACCATCAGGGAAAACGCACCCTGCATGACGGCCTTGATCAGCAGGCCGGGCCCCATGTGGAAAGGTGTGAATGGCATGTGTCCTTCCTGGCATTGGCGTGGCAAAGACGGCGGACCGCCCCATCCCCTCAAACATCACTGGCAAAGCGCAGGCGATTTCCATCCGGGTCGATAACCAGGAGCTCGCGCGTTCCCCAGGGCGTATCAACCACCCCATTGCTCACCACGCCATTCCCGGTGAACTCGGCAAAACACGCCCTGGCATCCGGCACACGGAAATAGACCGCGCCACCCACCTGACAATCTCCGCTGTGCTCCGTGAGAAACAGCGTCTGCCCGGCACGGGTAAGCTGAACAAACAAGGGGTAGCCCGCTTCGAACTGGTGCGTCCAGTCCACCCGAAACCCAAGACCCTGCACATAGAACGCAAGGCTGCGCTCCGCGTTGGTCATTCTGAGCTGGGGAATCACGGTTTGTTGCGTCACAAGGTTCTCCGCCCAGTTCAGGTTCGGCGAGCCGGTGGCCGCACTTCGCCGCGCCGCTTCTCAATAGCCATACTCACGCTCCACGCGGCATACCCGCACCCGGAAGTGCGCGTACCAGTCCTTTGCCCGCCCCTGGGCCTGACGATGCGCGACGTTCGCCTTCCAGGCCGCAATGGCCTCTTCGCTGGCCCAATACGAAACCGAGATGCCGATCTCGTTTCGCGCGCTCTCAAACCCCAGGAAGCCCGGCTGCGCGGCAGCAAGCGCCAGCATCTCCATGGCCGTCTGCCCATAGTCATTGTCGCCATCCGTGCGGACGGAGGTAAAAATGACCGCGTAGTACGGCGGCTTTGGGGTATGCGCAGGAGAAGTCATGGTCGGCGATCCTTGAACGGTGAAACTCAATCGGCAAAGGCAGGTAAAGGCGTGCGTCCGCAACACAACGCCAAGCCACCAATCACGCGGAGAACTCCCGCACCTGAAAGACGTTCCCCTCCGGGTCCATCCCGTTGCACACGGTAAAGCCGGGCCCCTGCCAGTTTTCGGCAAACACCTCGCCCCCCGCCGCCCGGGCCGCCAGCCGCGCCGCCGCCAGGCTGGGCACGCTGAAGAAGAACTTGAGCGCCGTATCCTCGCGCCGCCGGGGCGGCGAGGTGATGACGATGCCCTCGGCAAAGGGCGGCGGAATCCGGTGCACCAGCAACTGGATATCGGTGTATTCGAGCACGATCAGCTCCGGCGTGGCCTGCAGGCGTGCCATGCCGGCGACGGCGCAATAAAAGTCGGCAACGCGCTCGGGATCGAGGGCGTAGATGAAAAGTCCGGCACGGGCGGGGCCTGGCATGGATGCTCCTTATGCAGTGGTCGGAATGACCGCCAAAAGATCGGTGAC
>JAEUNV010000430.1 GCA_016790385.1 Zoogloea sp. | reverse complement strand
GCCGTCGCTGCTGCGGAGGCTGACCATGCCCGTTTCCATCGGCGAAGTCTCCACCACCATCGACACCCTGCCCGGCGGCGCCACGTCCGAAGCCGGCAGCGGTGCCACGGCCGACGACGCCCCCTTCGAGGTGCGCATGGAAGACCTCCGCGCCCTCGTCCGCGCCCTGGTGGCCGAAGAGCTCGAACGCCAGCTGCGCCATCGGAGCGACTGTCCATGAGCGCCGCAGCCCGGCTGCCCGAAGGTGGCGCTCACCCCCCGCTGGGGAGGATGTCGCGTGGCGACAGGAGGGCCATGTCATGAGCGCCGAAGCCCCCTTCCTCGCCAGCGGCCGGCCGCAGATCAAGGTGGACGGGCGTCGCGCCGAGCGCCTCGAAGCCGACCTGATCCGCCTCGAAGCCCGGGCCGACGCGGCCGGGGTGGCCTCCCTGGAGGCGGTCTTCCTCAACTGGGGCAGCCGCGAGCCAGGCCAGCCGGTGGACTACGTGCATTTCGACACCGCCGAGATCGACTTCGGCAAGCGTCTGGCCATCGCCTTCACCACCGGCGGAGACGAGCAGATTGTCTTCGAAGGGCTCATCACCGGCTTGGGCGCCGCCTACCCGGAGCTGCGTCCGCCAGAGCTGACCCTGCTCGCCGAAGACGCCCTCGCCGGCCTGCGTTACCGCCGCCGCACCCGGCTTTCCGACAACCAGAGCGACGGCGACATCGCCTCGCGCATCCTCTCCGACGCCGGCCTGAGCCCGGACGCGGGCCGCAGCGGCGCCAGCCACGTCGCCCTTCTGCAAGTGAACGAAGATGAACTCAGCGCCCTGCGCAGCCGCAGCGGCGACGCCCTGATCGCCCTGCGCGACGGCACCGTGCATATCAACGAAGCCTCGGCCCTCACCGATACCCCCATCCGCCTGACCCGCGAGAACGAGCTGATCCGCTTCACCGTGCTCGCCGATCTCGCCCACCAGCGCGGCGAGGTGCGCGTGCACGGCTATGACGTGGCGGCCAAGGACGCCATCCACGAGAGCGCCGGCGCCGACGCCATCCGCCCCGAAGCCGGCCCGGGTCGCCTCGGCCCCGAAATCGTCACCCGCGTGTTTGCCAACGCCGCCGACGACCTGCATCTCGAAGCCCCGGCCACCGGCGCCGAGGCGCGCAGCGTGGCCGAAGCCGCCCTGCGCCGCCGCGCCCGGCGCTTCCTGCGCGGAACCGGCGTAACCCGTGGCACCCCCACCATGCATGTGGGCTCAAAAGTGGATCTCGTCGATCTTGGCCCCTGGTTTGCCGGCACCTATCTGGTCACCGCCGTAACCCACCGCTTCGACCAGGTGGAAGGCTACCGTACCGAATTCGAGGCCCAGCGGCCCAACCTGGGAGAGTCATCATGATCCCCGGCGCCAGCTCCGCACCCGCCGGCGAGCGTCAGCGCCTCTACGGCGTCTACCCGGCCATCGTCACCGATGTGCAGGACCCGGACAGCCAGGGCCGCGTGCAGATCCGCCTGCCCTTCGTCGAGGAAAGCGACGGCGGCAGCGCCCTGGCCTGGGCCCGCCTCGCCACCCTGATGGCCGGCGCCGACCGGGGCACTTGGTTCATCCCCGAAGTGGACGACGAAGTGCTGGTGGCCTTCACCGCCGGCGACCCGCGCCGTCCGGTGGTCATCGGCGCCCTGTGGAACGGTGTCGACACGCCCCCCGAGAGCATGGACAGCGCCAACAACATCCGCTCCATCACCTCCCGCAGCGGCCACACCCTCACCTTCGACGACACCGCCGGTGCCGAGAAGGTGGAGCTCAAGACCAATGGCGGCCACACCTTCACCCTCGACGATGCCGCCGGCGGCACCGTCACCCTCACCCACTCCAACGGCGCCCAGGTCAAGATCGACGTGGTGGGCAACATCGAGATCACCGCCAATGTGCGGGTCAAGGTGCAGGCGCCGGCGGGGCTGGAAGTCACGGCGGCCATGGTCACCGTCAATTCCGCCATGTCCACCTTCTCGGGGGTAGTGAAGGCCGACGCGGTGATCACCAACAGCGTGGTCTCCCCCAGCTACACACCGGGCGTGGGGAACATATGGTGACCGGGGCCATGGGCAGACGCCTTCTCGTTCCCGCCGACCGCGCTCCCTCGCGGGAGCGGCTGCTGGCCACCGAGCCCTTCTTCCTGCGCAACCTGGCCCAGGTTCCGCCCGACGCACCGCCGCGCCTGCTGTCCTTCGAGAGCGACAGTTTCATGGACGACTTCCTGGCGGTGGCCGGGGGCAAGCGCCCCGCGCTGCCCCGGC
>JAEUNV010000429.1 GCA_016790385.1 Zoogloea sp. | reverse complement strand
GTAGAGACGGACCTCGTCGGTCCGGACATCCACGTACTGAACGATACCCAGATTGATCCAGCGTTGCACTCCGCCGTCGGCGGGCACCGGAAAAAGGCAGAAGGCGGTGGAGCCGGCGTCCTGGGCCGCTGCCGGCAGGGCCTGGAGAAGGAGGGCGAGGAGCAGGGGAGTGCGCATCATGATTGCCGCGTGCTCAAAAAGCCGGCGATGTCGTGGAGGCTGGCCGCCACCGGTACCCGCGCGGCGCGCAAGTCGTCGGCGGGTTGCAGCAGGTCGGGCACCATCACCACTCTGGCGCCGGCGGCAAGGGCGCCGCGCACGCCGGCGTTGGAATCCTCCAGCACCAGGCAGTGCTCCGCCGCCACACCGAGCCGGGCCGCGGCGGCGAGGAAGATGTCGGGGGCGGGCTTGCCGCGGCTGACTTCGTCGCCGCAGACCATGCCATGCACCCGCGGCAGCAGGCCCACGGCCGCAAGCTTGGGCTCGGCCCGGGAGCGGCGGGTGGACGTGGCCACGACTCGGCGCAGCCCCTGTTCATCGAGAACGTCGAACAGGGTCATCACGCCGCCTTTGAGCGGGATGCGGCCTTCGGCGATGGCCACCTCGTAGAGCCGGCCGAAGGCGGCGTAGAGCTCGGCCGTGGGGTAATCGTTGCCCAGGTGCTGGCGGATCACCGCAGGGCCGTCCTTCGAGTTGAGGCCGACCAGGGCCAGACCCACCTCGTAGCGCCATTCGACGCCCAGTTCGGCGGCGGCCTCGGCGACGGTGGCCAGGGCCACCCGCTCACTGTCGAGGAGCAACCCGTCCATGTCGAAGATGACGGCGTGGATGTCTTGCGGGGTGAAGGGCAGGTTCATGATGCGTGTCCGGGCCAGCGTCCGTAGGCCAGGGTCGCCGCCAGCATGAGGCCATGCAAGTGGGCGGCGAGGAGGGTGAGCTTGAGTGCCGGGGCCAGCTCGGCGGGTTCGTGGGCGTGGGCCATCAGGATGCGGGCGGCCCGAAAGGAAAACACCAGGGTCATGGCGGCGGCCGCGGCGCCCTGGGGCAGGCGGTCGCGCCCCACCATCAGCACCAGCCAGGCGTAGGCCACCAGCACCAGCCCGAGCAGGGCCCACTTGGCGTTGTCGGGACCGAGGCGGACCACCAGGGTGCGTTTTCCGGTGGCCTCATCGCCGCGCCGATCGGGGAACTCGTTGATGAACAGAATGACCGCCACCAGCAGGGCATAGGACAGGCCGGCGACCAGGGGCGTGGCCGAAAAGGCGCCGCGCTGGACGAAATCGGCCCCCGCCACCACGATCAGCCAACCCGCCGCCACCGCGGCCTCGCCCAGGCCCCGGCTCACCAGGGCCAGGGGCGGTGCCGTGTAGGCCCAGCCCAGGAACAGCCCGGCCAGCCCGATCAGCAGCAGCCCCGGCGCCGAGTGCAGGCTGAGCCACAGGCCGGCCGGCACCACCAGGGCGAGCAGGGCATAACCCAGGCGGCCGGTCTCGGCTTCGCTGAGCACGCCGTTCTGAATGAAGCGGCTGCCGCCGGTGAAGGGGTAGAGGCGCTCGGTGTTGGCCGCATCGGCCCCGCTGCGGGCGTCGTAATAGTCATTGAGCACGTTGATGCCAGCGTGGGCAAGCAGCGCGAAGAGCACTGTCAGCACCGCTTTGGCCATGTCCACCGGGACGCCGTTGCCATGGGCCGTGGCCAGGCCGATCAGGCAGGCCAACAGCGTGCCCCCGAGAAAGGCCGGGCGCGTCGCCAGCAGGAGGGCGAGCAGCGGCCTGGCGCGCAGGCCGGGCAGGGGTTCGGAGGGTGAGACGGACGACGGCATCGGCATGGCGGACGAGGGTGACATGCAATGCTGCGGCGAGGTGGGCCCGGGGTCAAGCGGCCGTGGCGCAAAGGCCTGCGCCCGGCTTCCAGGGTGCCCGCGACAAGGGCTGGGGCTATCGGTTAGCATCGACGCCTGTCACCCCTTGCGCACTTACGATCTTGGCTTCCGCTGCTCACTCCCATTCCGGTACGCCGCACTCGACCATCGGCCCGCGCCTCTACGGAAGCCTGGTGGCCTTGCTGGCGCTTGCCGGTCTGGCGGGCTGGTTTGTGGTCTACCCCCTCGATCGCTGGCTTGCCGCCGCCTTGCTCGCGACGTATGTGGCGCTTGTGGTGTTCCGGCCGGCGAGTTGTCTGCTGATGCTGCCGATACTCTGGCCCGTGGTGGATCTGGCACCGTGGAGCGGGCACATCTACCTGAACGAGAGTGACGCGCTGGTGTTGGCGACGCTGCTTGCCCTCGGCCTGCGGGAAAGTGTGGCGCCGCCGCCGGTGACGCTGACCGGCCGTGCGCCCGTCAGGCTCAATCTGGGGGCCGTGAGCGTGTTCGGCCTGCTGGCTGTCAGCGTGGCGGTGTCGGGTGCGCGGGGGCTCAGCCCCCTGCCTGTGCTGGATGCGGCGGCGCTGGTGGGGTATGGCTCCACGCTCAACGCCCTGCGGGTGGGCAAGGGCTTCGTACTGGCCTTTGCCTTGATTCCCTTCATCCATCTCGCCATCCGGCGCGACGGGGAGATCGCCCTGGGGCGCCTTGTTGCCGGTTTCACTTTTGGTTTTGCCACCTGCGCCGTGGCTGCTCTCTGGGAGCGCCTCAGTTTCCCCGGTTTCACCAACTTTGCCACCGACTACCGCAGTACCGCGCTGTTCTGGGAGATGCACGTGGGTGGAGCGGCCCTGGATGCCTGGCTCTGCCTGAGCTTCCCCTTCAGCCTCCTGTATCTGCGCATGGCGCGCAGCCCCCTGGCCCGCGTTACGGGGCTGGTGGTCATCGCCATCGGCAGCTACGCCTTGTTCACTACTTTCTCGCGCATCGTCTATGCGGCGGTGCTGGCCTCCGGCGCCCTGATCGGGCTGGTGGCCATGCTGCAACCCGCAGGGCCGGCGGCCCAGGCGCGGGAGCGTTCCGGCGGTGTTGCCCTGCTTGCCGGCGGTGCCCTGGCCGGTTGTCTGCTGAGCTTCCAGGCCGGGGGCTACAGGGGTATGGCGGCCTACGCAGGTCTGGTCATGCTCGCTTATCTGGGGGGGGGCAGTCTGCATGGCGGGCGGGGGGCTCAGCTGCTGATCGGCGGCGTTGCCGGCATGGCCCTGGCGGGGCTCGGGCTGCTCGTCGCCTTGTGGCTGCCCAAGGGGCCCTACCTGGCCTACGCTGTGTCGGCCGGGCTGACAGGGCTGCTGTTGATCAATGGTCTGCGTCGCCAGGCATCCCCGGCGCCGGCACTGGTTGCAGCGCTGCTGGTGTGGACGGCGGCCAGCGCGGTGCTGGTGTCGGTTCATTGGGGCGAAGGGAAGCACGTGCCCGAGGCCCTGCTGGCCGTTGGCTTGGTGGTGGCCGTGATGCTCACCCAGTCGGTGAGCCCGCGCCCCCTGTGGGTGCCACGCTTGCACCGCCTGCATGTGGTGGGAGGCGTGCTGGCCCTGGGCGGGATGGCCATCGCCACTCTCGGCAGTGACTACATGGGCAGCCGCTTGGCCACGACCGGAGATGATCTCCACTCCCGTAGCGCGCACTTCACCCAGAGCGCCGGCATGGTCCAGGGCCCCGGTGCGGTGCTGTTCGGCCTGGGCCTGGGTCGCTACCCGGACAGCTATTTCTGGAAGCTTCCCGATCCGGGGGTGCCGGGTTTCCTGGCCCTTCAGGGGGGGGTGGGTGAGCGCAGCATGCGCATCGGTGGGGAGCGCCACACCCTGGGCTATGGTGAAGTGCTGCGCCTGACCCAACGTATTCCCACCGACGCGATGGCCCCGTTCCATTTCCGGCTTCGCGCCCGCAGTGACGTGGACATGACGCTGCACCTGGCTCTGTGCCGCAAACACCTGCTCTACCCGGAAGATTGTCTTGGCAGCGCCGCCAACCTCAAGGGGGGCGGTGCCTGGCAGGACATCGAGCTGAAAGCCCAGGGCTCGGCGGAGGGGTTCAGCCGGCCGGGGTGGCCGCGGCGGCCGGCCAGTCTGGCCCTTTATGTGGACGGACATGGACAGGTGGACGTGGACGATGTGCAGGCCTTTGACGGCCAATTGCGCCCCTTGTTGCGCAACGGGGATTTCGAGCGGGGGGTGGACTTCTGGTTCTTCTCGTCCGATCGGGATCACCTGCCCTGGCATGCCAAGAACGTTTTCGTGCACACCTATGTGGAGCAGGGTGTGTTGGGCCTGGCGGCGCTGTTGCTGGCCTTGCTGACGGCGGTGGTGCACCTGTTGCGACTGCCCACGCGTCTGCATCCTCTGGCGCCCATATTGCTGGCGGCCCTGGTGGGGGTCGCCACGGTAGGGCTGGTGGACAGTCTGCTGGACATGCCGCGTATTACCTTGATGATCATGCTCGTCCTGTGGCTTGCCTTGAGTCTGCGGCAGCCGCAGCGGTGAGGGCTGCGCCGCGCCGGCTTGGCCGCGCCGGTCTGTGCGTCATGGCCTTGTTGGCCGGGCCGTTGCAGGCGGCGGTGATCACAGTCGGTCCCGGGGAGCCTGTGCGCAGCGTCGCCGATGCGGCGCGTCTGGCGCGGGACGGCGACACCGTGTTGATCCAGCCCGGCAGCTATCGCGGCGATGTGGCGGTGTGGCATCAGAAATCCCTCGAGATCCGCGGCGTCGGTGAGCGGCCGGTGCTCGATGCGCGCGGCAGCGTGGCCGAGGGCAAGGCCATCTGGGTGTTCCCCGAAGGAAATTTCAAGGTGCGCAACATCGCTTTTCGCGGCGCCCGCGCGCCGGATCACAACGGTGCCGGCATCCGCTTCGAGCGGGGGCGCCTCGAGGTACGCGACTGCCTGTTCGAGGACAACGAAACCGGCCTTCTCACCGCCAATTTCGAGGATGCCGAGCTGCGCGTGGTGGATAGCGAATTCCGCGACGCCCCCCGCGACACCCTCGCCCTGCATCATCTGCTCTACGTCGGTCGGATCGGTCGCCTGTGGGTGGAAGGCAGCCGCTTCCAGGGGGGCTACCAGGGCCATCTCCTGAAGAGCCGGGCCCGCCACAGCGAAATCCGCTACAACTGGCTGGTGGATGGGGCGGAGGGGCGGGCCGCTTACGAGCTGGAGTTTCCCGAAGGTGGCGTGGCGCTGGTGGTGGGGAATGTACTTGGCCAGGGGGCGGACAGTGCCAACCCCAGCGTCCTGGCCTATGGCGCCGAAGGCCCACGCTGGCCGGACAACCGTCTGGTGATGGCCCACAACACCCTGATCAGCGCGGGCTGGCGTCCGGCCTTGTTTGCCCGGGTGTGGGCCGAACGGCTGCCGGCCGGCACGCGCTTCGTGGCGCGCAACAACCTCACCGTGGGCCTGGGGGTGTTCAGCCTGACCCTGCCGGGGTGGCACCAGGGTAATCATGCCCTGCCACCGGGTGCCCTCGACCCGGCGCGGCTGGATCTCACCCTGCCCGAAGGGAGCCTGCTACGTGGCCGTGTGAGCCCCCCGCCGGAGATCGAATTGCGGCCGACGGCGGAATTTCGCCATCCGGTGGGCACCCGACCCCTGGCAGCGCCAACGCGCTGGGTGCCCGGCGCCTTTCAGGGGCCGGACGCAATGCCGCCCGGCCGACCCGCGCCCTGACGGGTTCTTGGGCGGATGTTCAAGTCGAGGGGGGTGGAACCGCCTTCTCGCCGTCGGGAATCACTGTGACGCGCACCTCTGGCACCTGGGCCAAACCCCCAAGGATGACGCCCCGCAGGGGCGACACGTCCTGAAAGTCGCGGCCCCAGCCCAGGGTGACGTGGCGCACGTCGGGCTGGATGCCGTTGGTGGGGTCGTACTCGACCCAGCCGTTTTCCGGGCACCATACGGCGACCCAGGCATGGGAGGCATCGGCCCCGATCAGGCGCGGTTTGCCCGGTGGCGGGTCGGTGAGCAGATAGCCCGACATGTAACGCGCCGGCACGCCCACCGAGCGCAGCGCAGCGATCATCAGGTGGGCAAAGTCCTGGCACACCCCGCGTTTCTTCTTCAGAACTTCGTGCACCGGGGTGCTCACCTCAGTGGCCTTGGCATCGAAGGTGAAGGTCTTGAAGATCAGGTCCATCAGGGCCCGGGTGGCCACCAAGAGGGGCAGGCCGGGTTTGAAGGCGGCCTGGGCGAACTCGGCCAGCTGGGCGTCGCGGGGAACCCGCGGCGAGGCATAGAGA
>JAEUNV010000426.1 GCA_016790385.1 Zoogloea sp. | reverse complement strand
GCTCCGATGATCCCCAGAGACGGCAACGCCGAACCACTGGGGATTTTTGCTTTTTGAGGAGCGTTGCATGGCCCGTGAATTCCTGTTTACTTCTGAGTCCGTCTCCGAAGGCCATCCGGACAAGGTCGCCGACCAGATCTCTGATGCCGTGCTCGATGCCATCCTGGCCCAGGACCCCCGCGGCCGGGTGGCCTGCGAGACTCTGGTGTCCACCGGCCTCGTGGTGATTTCCGGCGAGATCACCACCCGGGCCGACATCAACTACATGGATCTCGCCCGCGAGACCATCAAGCGTATCGGCTACGACGATTCCGACATCGGTTTCGACTACAAGAGCTGCGCCGTGCTTACCGCCATCAACCGCCAGTCGTCCGACATCGCCCAGGGCGTAAACGAAGGCGAAGGCCTTGACCTGGACCAGGGCGCGGGCGACCAGGGCCTGATGTTCGGTTTTGCGACCAACGAGACGCCGAGCCTGATGCCTTTCCCCATCTACTACGCCCACCGCATCATGCAGCGGCAGGCCGAGGTGCGGAAGGACGGCCGCCTGCCCTGGCTGCGCCCCGACGCCAAGAGCCAGCTTACGGTCAAGTACGTGGACGGCAAGCCCGTGGCCATCGACACCGTGGTGGTGTCCACCCAGCATCATCCGGACGTCTCCCACGCCGACCTCACCGAGGCCGTCATCGAAGAAGTCATCAAGCCGGTGCTGCCCAAGGACATGCTCACCGCGGGCACCCGCTTCCTGATCAATCCCACCGGCCGCTTCGTGATCGGCGGCCCGAACGGTGACTGTGGCCTGACCGGCCGCAAGATCATCGTTGATACCTATGGCGGTGCCGCCCACCACGGCGGCGGCGCGTTCTCGGGCAAGGACCCGTCGAAGGTGGATCGCTCCGCCGCCTATGCCGGCCGCTATGTGGCCAAGAACATCGTCGCGGCCGGTCTGGCGGACAAGTGCGAGGTGCAGGTGGCCTACGCCATCGGCGTGGCCCAGCCGGTGAGCCTGATGGTGGAAACCTTCGGTACGGGCAGGGTTTCCGACGACCGCATCGTCGAGCTGGTGCGTGCCCACTTCGACCTGCGCCCCAAGGGCATCATCGCGGCCCTCGAGTTGCTGCGCCCGATCTATTCCCGCACTGCCGCCTACGGCCATTTCGGCCGTGACGAGGTGGACTTCACCTGGGAACATACCGACAAGGCCGAGGCACTGCGGGCCGACGCCGGTCTGTAAGCCGGTCTGGTCCGGGCGGCAAAAGGGCGACCCGCGGGTCGCCCTTTTGCTTCGGTGTGGGAAAACGGCTTATTTGTCGCTGCGGATCGGGCTGAATTCCACCGGCACCCAGGCGTAACCCTTGCCTTCGGCGCGCACATGGCCGAGGCCGGGGAAGGGCAGGTGCATGCCGGCGAGGGCGAGCTTCTCCTTGGCGGCGCGGGCAAAGAGCTGCTTGCGCGCGGCCACGGCCTTTTTCTTGTCGCTATCGAACTCGATGGCCACTTCCGGCCGGGCAAATTGCACCGCGTGGCTGTGCACCGCGTCGCCGATGATCAGCAGTTGCCGGCCCTTCGACTCGACCATATAGGCCGTGTGGCCGGGAGTGTGGCCATGGGCGTCAACGGCCTTGATGCCCGGCGCCAGCTCCACCTCGCCGCTGAAGGGCTTCCAGCGGCCGGCGGCCTGGTAGGGCGTGGCGGCATCCCGGGCCATCTTGAAGAAAGGCTTGAAGCCGTCCGGCGCCTTGGCGGCGATGTCTTCAGACAGCCAGAAATCGTGGTCGGCCTGGGCGACCCGGACGTCGGCATTGGGAAACAGGGGCTTGCCGTCGGCGCCCAGCAGGCCCGCCGCGTGGTCAGGGTGCAGGTGGGTCAGCAGCACCATGTCCACTTGCTCGGGGCTGTAGCCGGCGGCCTTGAGGTTGTCACCGATGAAACCCAGGGTGGGGCCGAAGGCCTTGGCGGCGCCGGTGTCAACGAGGATCAGCTTTCCGCCGGCGTTCACCAGGAAGGCATTGACCGCCGTCTGGACTTTTTGACC
>JAEUNV010000414.1 GCA_016790385.1 Zoogloea sp. | reverse complement strand
CCGGGGGCGAAGCGCGGGTCGAGCCGGCCCATGTCGGTACAGTAGGGCCAGCCGTAGTGCGCGCCCGGGCGAATCCGGTTCAGTTCATCGTGCGGCAGGGTCTCGGAGTCGCCGCCGTCGGGCAGGGTATCCCGGCTGTTTTCGGCCTGCCACAGGCTTCCGTCGGGCGCAAAAGCCAGCGCCATGGCGTTGCGCAGCCCGCGGGCAAAGGGCGCGCCCACCCACTTGCCGTTCGCCAGTGCATAGCGCCAGATGGCGGCGCCAGGGGCCTCGCGCTCGGCTTCGGGGCAGTGCATGCCGCGGGGGGAGGGCGCGTCTTCACAGTGGTCTGTGCTGGCGCCTACATTCACGTAGATGGCGCCGTCCGGGCCAAACACAAATTGCTTGAGCGGGTGCCTTCCCCCGTTGGGCAGGCCGGTAATCACCGGGGTGGCGGTGGGTGGGGAGCGTTCGAGGTTCACCCGCAGGATGCGGCCGGCCTCGGCCAGGTACACCTGACCATCCGGCCCCGTTTGCAGGCCATGGGGGCGGTCCAGCCCCTTCAGTATTGGGCGTGATTCGTAGCTTCCAGGTTTCGGGATCAGTATCAGCAGTCGTCCGGTGGCGGCGTCCCAGCGGCCCAGATCGGTGACCAGCACGCGGCCGTCCGCCAGGGGCAGTACTCCCCGAGGCAAGCCCAGCCCGGTGGCCGCCAGACCGACGCAGAATCCCTTTGCAACCCGGAGCGCCACGGCGGGCACGCTGCCACACAAGCCGGAGGTGATGTAACGGCTGCCGCGGGTGGCGAGGGCGTCGCCTGCGCTGGCGCTCACAAGGGCGATGGCCAGGGCAAGGAGGAGGAAGGGGCGGTGACGAGTGGCCGGCACGCAATCGAAGCAGGTAAGGAGAGCGGACTGCCTGACTGTGCTGCGCATGCACGCTCAGCCTGTGGCGATGTCGGCGAGGATCGCGCGCAGCAGCTGCCACGCCTTGTCCACCGAGGCAATCTCCACCCGCTCACCCGGGGCGTGGGCGCCGCGAATGGTGGGGCCGAAGGAGACGATGTCCATGCCGGGATGGCTGGCGCCGATGATGCCGCACTCCAGGCCGGCATGGATCACCTTGACGCGGGAGACTTGCCCGAAATCCCGGGCGAATACCCGCTGGCAGCGGGCCAACAGGGGCGAGGCCGGATTGGGAGCCCAGCCGGGGTAGTGGCCGGAGAGCTCGGCCGTGGTACCGGACAGGGCGAACAGGCTGACGATCTCGTCGGCGAGGGCCGCGCTGCCGCTGTCGAGCAGGGAGCGGACCATGAAGTTGCAGCTGCCTGAGCGGGGGCTGAGGTCCACCACACCGAGGTTGTTGGAGGTCTCGACCACTCCGGGCACGCTCAGGCTGCGCCGGTGCACGCCGTGGGGGGCGGCATGCAGGGAGGCCAGCCACAGGGACTGGTCGGCGCTGCTCATGAGTTCGCTGGCGGTGGCGGTGGCGAGCGTCAGGGTCACGCCTTCGTCCACGCCGCGCAGGGACTCGCGCAGCTCGACCTGGGCGGCGGCGAGGGCGGCCTCCAAGGTGCTGCGCTGACCGGCCGGCAGGGCCACGGTGGCGCGGGCTTCGCGGGGCAGGGCATTACGCGCGGTGCCGCCCGCAAGGCTGGCGAGGCGCAGGGTGTGGGTACGCTCCAGGCCGCGCAGCGCCCGCACCAGCAGCTTGATGGCATTGCCCCGTTCTTCGTGGATGTTCACCCCCGAGTGCCCGCCGCGCAGGCCGGCGAGGGTCAGCGTCCAGGTCTCCCAGCCCGCGGGCAGCGCGGCCGGCGTGCCGGGGCGGCTTACATTCACGTCCACGCCGCCGGCACAGCCCAGGTAGAACTCGCCCCAATCCTCCGTATCCAGGTTGAGCATCAGGCGCCCTCGGAGGGTGCCGGGTTGCAACCCCTGGGCGCCGCCCATACCGGCTTCCTCGTCCACGGTGAGCAGAGCTTCGAGGGGGCCGTGGGCCAGGGTGTCGTCATCCAGTGCAGCGAGGATCAGGGCCACACCGATGCCGTTGTCGGCGCCCAGGGTGGTGTCGGCGGCAACCAGCCAGCCGTCGTGCAGGGTCGGGCGGATCGGGTCGCGGGTGAAGTCGTGGGTGGTGCCGCTGTTGGCCTGACACACCATGTCCAGATGGCCCTGCAGCACCACGCCCGGTGCGTGTTCGTAGCCCGGCCGGGCCGGTTTGCGGATGATCAGGTTGCCGGCGTCATCCACCTGTGTGGCCAGTCCGCGCCCATGGGCCCAGGTCTGGAGGGCGTCCCGCACGGCGCCTTCGGCCTTGGACGGACGTGGGATGCGGCACAGTGTGGCGAAGTGCTGCCATACGGCAGCCGGTTGAAGATTGGCGAGGAGGGCGTCGGAGTGAGGCATGGGTTCGGGATCGCATGAAGGGGCTTGCCCGCAGCGTACCGCTTACGGGCGGGTTTTTCAGCCCCCGTCAGGGAGGCACCGGCGGTGTCAGGCGGGCCGCAGAAAGTTCGCGGCGAACTGGTCGGCGGGCAGGGCCGGGCTGAGCAGGTATCCCTGATACAGGTCGCAACCCATCACCTTGAGGGTGTGAAGATGGGCGGCCGTTTCCACTCCCTCCGCCACCACCGACAGGGACAGGCTGTGGGCCATGGCAATGATGGCGCGAACAATCGCAGCGGCATCCTGGGGGTTCTCGGCCCGTTGCCCCGCAAGGGGGAAGATGAAGGATTTGTCGATCTTCAGGCGGTTGACGGGGAGGTTGCGCAAATATGAGAGGGAAGAGTAGCCCGTACCGAAATCGTCCAGGGCGAGGTGCAGGCCGTGCTGACGGAGGGCGCGCAACTCGCCGATCGCAGGCCCCTCGGGTTGGATGAGGACGGATTCGGTGACTTCCAGTTCGATGCTTTCCGCGGGCAGGCGGTGGCCCTGCAGGCGCTGGATGATGCCCCGCGCCAGACCACTGTGCCAGAACTGACGTGGGGACAGGTTGATGGCGAGTCGTGGCGCGCTGGCGCAGTCGGCGTGCCAGCGTGCGGCCTGGGATATGGCGGTATCCAGCACCCATTCGCCGATGGTGTGGATCATGCCTGTTTCCTCGGCGACCGGAATGAAATGGTCGGGAGGGATCAGGCGCCCTTCGTGGCGCCAGCGCAGCAGCGCCTCCGCGCCGACGATGCGTCCGTCAGCCACGTTCACCTGGGGCTGGTAGTGCAGTTCCATCTGTCCGGCGCTGACGGCGTTGCGCAGGGCGGCCTCAAGGGCCACCCGACGTTGCAGGCGTTCGTTCATCTGCTCGGAAAAGAAATGGCAGCTTGAGCCGCCCCGGGCTTTGGCTGCATACATGGCGGTGTCGGCATTGCGCAGGAGTGTTTCCGCATCGGCGCCGTCACCGGGAAATAATGCGATGCCGATGGTTGCCGCGGTGTGCAGATCAAGCCCCGCTTCGTGGATCGGGCGAGTGATGGCTTCGAGGATGCGTTCGGCCACATGGCCCGCATCCCCCGCCCCGGAGATCTCCGGCAGTACCGCAATGAACTCGTCGCCACCCTGACGATAGACCTGGTCAAGGGGGCGCAGGGCTTCGGTGATGCGGCGGGCCACGCTCTTGAGCATCAAGTCGCCAACCGAGTGCCCCATTGCGTCATTGATCGTCTTGAAGCGGTCCAGATTGATGAACAACACCCCCAGCATGTCGCTCCGCCCGGCCGCTCGTGCGATCAGGCGTGGAACCTGTTCCATCAACTGGCTGCGGTTGGGCAGCCCGGTGAGGGGGTCGTGCTGCGCGAGGTAACGAATGCGCGCCTCATCGGCCCGGCGTTCCGAGATGTCGGTGATGGAGCCGGCCATCAGGCGCGCCACGCCGCGCCTGTCCCGCTGGGCGACGCCACGGGCCGCCAGCCAGCGGTAAGCGCCATCGGCCGCCTGCACGCGGTACTCATGATAGAAATGGGGCGTGATGCCCTTGAGGTGGTTGGCCACCGCCTCGTGATAGCGCGCCCGGTCATCGGGGTGGATGAGGCGCGTCCATTGTTCCGAATCGTTCAGGAAATCATCGGCGTAGCCCAGGATGCTGGACAAGCGCCGTGCGACCTTGAGCTCCTTGCTCACCGGATCCCATTCCCACATCCCGTCGTTGGTGCCGACCATGGCCAGGGCATGGGCCCGCGTGATGCGCCGCAGGCGTGCAATCTCGCAGAGGCAGGCGATGAGTGTCAGCCCCACGCCGGCGCCCACAAACGCGGAGTAAGGCGGCAGATCCTTGTCGTTTGCGACGAACGCCAATGCCCCGGCAACCATCAGGGCAAGACTCAACGAAACGAAGCCCAAAAAAAGGCGGCACCGCCGTTCAGTCGACGGAGCGGGGGGCGTCTCGTCCTTGTCGGGGTGAGGCTTCATGGGTTGGAGAGGGCGAGTCCAGGTTTTCGGATGAAGTCTTATCGGCTTGGCGCCCCCCGTCTTGAACCGCCAGCCGCGGCCGCGGTTCTGCTGTTACGAGACGACCTTCCGTGCGCGTGCTCGAACGGATGCATTGACACGAAATAAATCCAATGTATGATTCAAACAAACGTTTTAATGGTTTCGTGGTCAGGCCGGGTTGCCGGTAAGCCGCGGACACCTACCCAGACAAGGAGGCGCAGCATGAGTCAAGCTCCCGGCAAGACCGCAGGCGACACCCGTAGCCGCATCCTTGATGCGGGGGAGCGTTTGTTCATGGAGCACGGTTTCGACGGAACGTCGATGCGCATGATCACCAGTCAGGCCGGCGTCAATCTGGCCGCGGTGAACTATCACTTCGGGACCAAAGAGCTGCTCATCCAGGAGGTTTTCCGGCGGCGGCTGACCCATCTGAATCAGTCCCGTCTGGCGGCGCTCGCCCAGCTTGAAGCGGAGGCTGCGGGCTCACCGCTCAAACCGAGCCGCATCGTCGATGCCTTTTTCGGTACGGCTCTGCGTATGGCCGCGGACGTGGAGGGGGGCGGACACACCTTCATGTGTCTGCTGGGGCGCACCTACACCGAGCCCAATGAGTTTGTACGGAAGTTTCTGGCCGAAGAGTACGCCGAGTGCGTCGAGCGATTTCTGACAGCGCTGTATCGCGCGCTGCCGGAGGTGGATCGCAATGAAATCCTGTGGCGCTTCCATTTCATGATGGGGGCCATGTCTTACGCCATTGCCGGCACCGATGCGCTGCAACTGGTCACTGGCAAGTTTAACGACGAGAACCCGTCGCGGCTGGCACCGCGCTTGATGAGCTTTCTGCTGGGTGGTCTGCGTGCCCCGTTGGCCGAGTTCAGCCCGCTCAACTAAGTCTGTGTCGGGAATAGGCAACGCATTCACAACAGCGCGCTGCAAAGACGGCGCCGAGTAAATGGAGACAGCTCATGTCGTACTGGTATCTGGTTTCCCTCCCTCCCTTGGTGGTCGCGCTCGCCTACGGGCGAGCGCCATTTTTTGCCTGGTACGGGGCGGGACTCGTGTGGCTGGCCCTACTGGCCTGGTCGGCCGGGTGGTCGGTGCAGGTGACGATAGGCGCATTGCTTTTACTGACCATCGTGGGGGCGGTGTTCGGAGTGCCGGGCATCCGGCGCGGGCTGGTGACGGCGGGCATCTTCAGGGCATTCCGCAAGGCACTCCCGTCCATGTCCCAGACCGAGAAGGACGCGCTGGAAGCGGGTACCGTGTGGTGGGAAGGGCAGCTTTTCAGCGGCAGGCCCGACTGGAACACGCTGCTGGCCTACCCGGCCCCGCGCCTGACGCCCGAGGAGCAGCGCTTTCTGGACGTGGAGACCAGCGAACTGTGCCGCCTGACCCAGGACTGGGAATGCACCCAGGCCCAGGACATGCCCGAGGCCGTGTGGCGTTACATCCGTGACAATGGCTTCCTGGGCATGATCATTCCCACCGAATACGG
>JAEUNV010000366.1 GCA_016790385.1 Zoogloea sp. | reverse complement strand
CTCACGGTGCCATTGGCCATGCTCAACCAGGTGCCGGCCAACCGCTGCGAATGGTTGGTGCCCGGCCTGCTGGAAGAGAAGGTGACGGCCCTGCTGAAGACCGTGCCCCAGAAGCATCGCCACCGCCTGCAACCCATGGCGGAGAGCGCTGCGGCCTTCATGGAGCGCTACGACGCGGGCGAGTTCGACCAGGACGATCCGCTGATCAAGGCCCTGCAACGCTTTGTCGAGGAACGGGTTTCCCTCAAGTTGCCGATGGAGAGCTTCCGTCCCGAGAACCTCAACCCCCACTGTTTCATGAACTTCCGGGTTCAGGACGAGCACGGCCGGATCATCGGGCAGTCGCGCAATCTGGCCGAGCTGCGCACCAAGTACCGGGACCAGGTGGCGGCGCGCTTTCAGGCTGCACGCATTGTGCCGGCCGCGGACGCCCAGGTGCCCGCCCGCAAGCCGCCCACGGAGCAAGGGCCACAGGCACGCCCGGCGGCGCCAGCCCCTGTCAACGACAAGCCACTGGCCGGCTTCACCGGCTGGACTTTCGGTGCACTGCCCGAGCTGCTGGAAGTGAAGGTGGCCGGGCGTGACATCGTCGGATTCCCTGCTCTCCACGATGACGGCAGCAGCGTCTCCCTGCGCCCTTACGACACGCCGGAGGAGGCGGCCCGGGTGCATCGGGGGGGCCTGGCCCGCCTGTTTGCGCTGGAACTGTCAGCTCAGGTGAAGGCCATCGAGAAGCTGCCGGGCATCCGCGACCTTGCCCTTCAATTCATCAACTATGGTTCCGAGGCCGAACTCAAGGCCCAGCTGGTCACCGCAACCCTGGAGCGTTGTTGCCTGCTGGAGCCTCTGCCCGGTGACGCCGACAGCTTCGCCCGGCGCTGCCAGGAGGCCAAGCCGCGCATCACCCTGGTGGCCCAGGAGCTGATGCGCCTCACCGGGCAGCTGATCTCCGAGCACGCCACCATGAGCAAGCGCGTGGCCGGCCTGAAGACCTTCCCTGACGTGGTGGCTGACATCAACGCCCAGGTGGCCAGACTGATGCCGAAGAACTTCCTGGTGGCCCTCCCTTACGAGCGCATCGCCCAGATTCCCCGCTACCTGAAGGGGGTGACGGTGCGCATCGACAAGCTGCGTACCAGCCCGGCCCGGGACGCCCAGTTGATGGCCGAGTGGAAGGCGCTCGCCCAGCCCTTCGAACGGGAATGGCTGGCCAAGGCCAAGGCCGGAGTGACCGACCCACAGCTGGAAGACTTTCGCTGGATGCTGGAAGAGCTGCGGGTGGGGCTGTTCGCCCAGGAGCTGAAGACGCCCATGCCGGTGTCGGTGAAACGCCTCCAGAAGATCTGGGACAGCCGGCCGCGGTAAAGTGGTGGCCGGGCGTGCCGTACCGGCACGCACCCGACCACTGGCCAACGGAGTCCGCCCCATGAATGAAGCCCTTCCCGTACCCGACCTGCGCGGAGTCAGCCCCTCGCTGGTGCGCCTCACCCACGTGATCTACCTTCTCCATGCCCTTGCCGTGGTGGTGGGGGTGACCTCGTCGGCGGCCACCGTGGCCGGCGGCTTTGTGTTTGGCCTGCCGTCGCTGCTGGCGGTGCTCCTCAACTACATCAAGCGTGGCTCGGTGCGCGGCACCTGGCTCGACAGCCACTTCAGCTGGCAGATTCGCACCTTCTGGTTCACGCTGCTGTGGCTGGTGCTGTCCGGCCTGGTGATGCTGAC
>JAEUNV010000298.1 GCA_016790385.1 Zoogloea sp. | reverse complement strand
GTGGTGTAGGCCGCCCCCAGGCGCGTGGCCGGCGTCACGGCGTAGGTCATGCCGATGCGCCCGGTATAGCCCCAGGCGCTGACGCCGCTGGCCAGCGGCGCATTGCGGGTCAGGCTGAAGTGGGCACCGCGCAGATCCGGCAGCCCTCCCAGCACCGGCAGCAGGGAGCCGGACACCCGCGACGCCCCGATCAGGCTGCCCACCTGGTCGGCGCCCAGCAGCAGGTTCAGGTTGAGGCCCTGCCACACGGCATCAATGCCGCCACCGATGGTCAGGGCCTCGGTTGCGCGGAAGCTTGCCGCCAGCGGGATGTTCAGCACCAGCAGCCGGCTGGAGTTCTCGAGGCCGGTGTCAATGCCCCCGGTGGCCCGGGACAGGAAGCTGCTGCGCCCGAACTCGGTGCCCAGACCGCCCTGGGCAAAGGCCCCCAGGCCAAAGGTCCATTCCCCCACGCGGCGGGTGAAGGCCGCCTGCGGCGCCATGTAGGGGCCGCGGTTGTTGCTGTGATCACCTGAATGGACGTGCTCGCCGGTAGTCCGGTTGGTGACGTCGATGTCGGTGGTAACCAGATCAAGCCCCAGCTGGGCGGTGTTGTCGGCCGTCATCAGCGACAGCGTGGCCGGATTGGTCATCATGCCGGCCGGCCCCACGTCCTGGGCCGTGGCCACGCCCCCCATGCCCCGGGAGATGGCGCCAAAGCCTTCCAGGCGGAAGACATCGGTGGCGTGGGCCGTGCCGGCGGCCGCCGCGATGGCCAGAGCCAACGTCGCGACCCGCAGCCGGCGAGGAATGTGTTGTCCCTTCCCTTGTCCTGTTTTCATTCTTGTCTCCACATCCGTTCCTCGCGGAACCTCAAAAGAATCGATCGAAATGGATCTGCTCAAAAGGCACCCGGTGCTCCACCATCAGCATTTCCTGGAGGGCCTGGGTCATGGGCGGCGGACCGGCGAAGTAGAACTCGTAATCCGCCAGCGGCGCCGACAGGGCCTGGGGAAGGCGGGTATGCACGAAACCCGTGGCACCCGCCCAGCCCTCCACGCCCGGGGAGGAGACCACCGGGCAGTAGTCGATGCGCTCACCGAAGCCCGCGAGTGCGGCCAGCATCGGCTCGCCGCAAACGTCACGGGGTTCCCGCGCGCCATAAAAGAAATGCAGCCGCCGATTGGCCAGCATGCCGGCCTCGACCGCGCCCCGGGCGATGGAGATCATCGGCGCGAGGCCCGAGCCCCCCGCCACGCAGACCAGATCGCGGGGCGCATCGGGGCGGAGGTAGGCCACCCCGTAGGGCCCGTCCAGCCCCACCTCGGCCCCTGGCGCAAGCCCGTCGAAGAGCACCGCGCTGCCCTGCCCGCCCGCCACGCGGCGCACCTGGAAATGCCACTCCCCGGCGGCATTGGGCGTGTTCGACAGGGAATAGGCGCGGGACGCCCCCACCCCGGGCAGGTCGAGCATGGCGAACTGCCCGGGCAGAAAATCCGCCGCCTCGTCGGTCGTAAAGCGAAACTCCCGGATGTCGTGGGTGATGTCACGGGTGCCGGCGAGCACCGCCCGCCGCCGCCGGGGCAGGATGGGCGGCACATATTCCGGACCCGTCGCCAGCTTGATGGACACATCACCGAGGGCACGGCACTGGCAGGCCAAGTGCCGGCCCCGGCGCCGGTCCCGCTCGCCGAGGCCCGGCGCATCGGCCCAAAGGGTCTCCACCTGGCCTTCGAGCAGCTCGAACTTGCAGCCGCCGCAGCCCCCCGAGTTGCATTCGTAGGACAGGCCGATGCCGGCCCGCAGCCCGGCCCGCAGCAAGGTGTCGCCGGGTAGCTGGGTAAAGCGGGTGCCGTCCCGCAGGTTGTGGATTATTGGATCGCTCATGGTGTCTCTCCGGCGCCGTTCCGCGGCCCGGAGGACCGCGGCGAGGGCCTTCGGCAAAGGTCTCAGAGCCCCACTCCGCGACGCAGGTCGCGGGTGGCCGCCTTGGCGGCTTCGGCAGCGCCGGGCACGTCGGGCAAGGCCGCGCAGTAGGCCTCGATGGCGCGGTCGGCGAGGGGCGCCCACTTGGCAATCCAGCCCTGGATGTGCTCCAGGTTGCCCGGCGTCTCGAGGGCCATGGCGACGAAGGCCGCAGTCCATCTGCGGTGGCGGGCGGCATCGATCAGCTGGGCATCGGTGATCAGGCCCAGCAGGGTGTCGCCGTTATGGCGGGCCGATTCGCCCAGGCGGCGCAGCACCGCCTCTTCCACGGCCGGCTTGACCACCAGGCTCAGCACCACAATGGCCTCACCCCAGTCCCACACCGTGAGCACCCGCTCCATCAGCTCGCGGAAACCCTGCCAGGCGGCGTCCTCTTCCCAGTAGCGCCGCTCGTCCTCGCCAAAGCCCTTGTCGGCAAAGGTGCGCGACAGTTCCCGGGTGCGATAGGCGGTATGGCTGACCCAGCGCAGGCTGTCGGCCATCTGGAAGTAGTTGCAGTTGGTCAGGGTGCTGGCCGGCGACACCTGGCCCACATAGGCCGAGGCCATCTGCAGGGTGTGGAAGAGATAGCGCGCGGGGGTGTACAGACGGGCCAGGGTGCCGGCCCAGCGGGGGTCGAGGGCCTTGTCGTGCTCGCGCTCGCTGAACTGGTCAAAGAGCCCGAAGACGTAGGTTTCCTGACCATCCTGCATGAGGTTGTAGGTGCGATAGACCACCTCGTCCGGATCGCGGAAGGCGTTCCAGTCGGCATGCTTGAGCGCGGTGCCGAAGGTGTTCTTTTTGTATCACATGTTCATGAACATGCCCGGGTCGAGCTCATAGGGGGCATTGGGGTCGCGGTCGTTGTAGTGCAGATTGGCACTGACGATCTCGTACTCGCTCGGTTTGCGGCGACGCACGGCCAAGTGGCTCCAGGTTTTCTGGGGCTTCAGGACTTGAACTTCGGACATGGGTGTCTCCTCGTGTCGATCTTATGTGGGGGGCAGGGCTCAGAGGGTGTGAAGAGGTCGTCGCGAACTCGAACCGCGCAGTTGATCTATCCGCACCATCTCAGAGCTTCTTGGTGAAATAGAAACGCACCGAGTCATCGCGGCTTTCGATCTGGCCGGCGAAGGAGCTCAGGTCCACTTCCAGATCGTTCATGCGGAAAGGCCGACCCAGTTCCTCTTCGATGGTGGCTTGGCGCAGGATCATCTCCTGCTCGGCGTGGATGCGGATGTAGGCCCGCTTGTCATCCACGAAGATCTCCTTGCCCGGGTTGTCGGTGCGGGCGGCCTCGATGACGGCCTGGGCCAGATCGCCGGCACGCATCACCGGCCCCACCAGGTTGTTGTGATAGGCCTGTCCGGTCTCTACAGCACTCATGTCCTTCTCCTTATTGATTGGCAGGCGCGAA
>JAEUNV010000274.1 GCA_016790385.1 Zoogloea sp. | reverse complement strand
ATGAAACGCTACCGGGACGACCGGCCGGCCGACATCTGCTTTGCCCGCGGCACCTTCAACTCCCATCCCTGGGTGATGGGGGCCATGGCCGAGTTCCTGGAGCGCATCGAGTCGCCGGAGGTGCAGGCGCTCTACGAAGGGTTGGAAGATCGCTGGAATGCGCGTGCGGCGTGCCTCAATGCACGCCTCGAAGAGGCCGGCCTGCCCGTGCGTGTGGCAAACCTCTCCACCATCTGGACGATGACCTACACGCGACCGGGGCGCTACAACTGGATGCTCCAATACTACCTGCGCGCCGAGGGCCTTGCGCTGAGCTGGGTGGGGACCGGCCGCTTCATCTTCAGCCTGAATTACACCGACGCGGATTTTGCGGAAGTGGTCGAGCGCATCGTCGCCGCGGCGCGGAAGATGGAGGCGGATGGCTGGTGGTGGAATGACGGGACTCTCACCGACAAGGGCATCCGCCGGCGCATCCTTAAGGAGATGCTGGTCCATCGTTTCCTGAAATGAGCGGTTTGGTGCCGCCCTTCCCGTGTGCAGGAAGGGCGGCGTTTGGGGGCTCAGATGGCCTGGCGAGCGCGCAGGTCGCGCAGCAGGAGCAGAGGCGCCCGGTGGTAGAGCTTGATGTCGTGGTAAGGGTCGGTAAGGATCTTGGTCAGCCACACCAGCCCGGTCTGCACATCGCGGATGAAGAACAGATGCACGGTGCGGAAGAGCAGGCCGCCGACACCCAGGCTGAGCCACAGGATGCCCAGGTGATCGATGTAGGTTCCCATGTCCGTGTGGGCGTCGAACAGTCCGAACATCGTCGGGTTGAGCCACAGGGCGGGCGGGATGAAGGCCCAGATGGACAGCAGCACCACCTTGCGCTTGAGGTTGTAGCCCACCTTCACGGCTTCCTTGTATTCATTGCTGACCTTGTTCTCCTCGTCGTAACCCAGGGGTTCGAAAAAGAAGTGGCCGGACTGGCGCGTGACCATGGAGATCAGCCAGCCGATCAATGCGGCTTTGACCGGGTCCACAAAGAGGAGGGAATAGGCGATCAGGAAGCTGATGGCGCTGATCAGATGCAGGGTCTGGTTCACCCGGCTGTGGTGATAGAAGCGGTGGTCGTCCCAGCGCTGGGTCTGCAGTGCGTGCAGAAAGTCTTTCATGGAGTCTCCCTGGAGTGTCGAAATGGCCTTCGCGGCAAGATTAAGAAGCTCTCATTACCGGGCGGCTGCGAAAATGTTAAGGCCGTGTGATTGCCCGTTTCGGAGTCAACCGCGCAACGTGATGGTTGGAATGCCGGCGTGATCTCGCGCCTCGGAAAGGAGCTTGGGAAGATGATGGGGCGACGCTATCGCATGCTCGGCCTGCCGCTGGTGCTGGCGGTGGGTATCGGCTTCATCGCGTTTCGTCAGCCGGCGGCGGATGCCTGGGTTCCCCGGCTGCTCATCGCCGGGGGCGCCCTGATGCTGGCCGGTGTGGCCTGGCGGCGCTGGCGGCAGCGGGCTAGGGTGCGCTTTCTGGCCGAGTTCCGATTTCCGGCGGGATTGGCGCGCAAGGTCCGGGCGCGCTATCCCCACCTCACCGAAGCCCAGGCCGACATGGTCGTGAGGGAGCTGCGCACCTTCTTTCAGGCGGCCCTGGCGGCGCAAGGGCGGATGGTATCCATGCCGAGCCAGGCGGTGGACGTGGCGTGGCACGAGTTCATCCTGTTCACCCAGGGCTACCGCCAATTCTGCCGTCAGGCC
>JAEUNV010000267.1 GCA_016790385.1 Zoogloea sp. | reverse complement strand
GTGGCCGGGGAGGGCGCCGCCGACTGGAAGGCCGGCCGCATCTCCGACAAGGATCTCTCGTGGCGGACCCAGATTGTCCGTACCGCCGATGACTTCGTGCTGGCCGGGGCCAATCTGGCCGTGCTGCACCAGGACGAGCTGCGGATTCTCGGCCGCGATTAGGCGCGGGGAGCCCCCCCGGACCGGGCTCCGCCCCCCCTGCCCCCGGGGCGATGGCGGCTGGCGCGGTCAGGGCGCCCCCAATTCAGACAAGGAAATGCAATGAAAAATGCGACATTCAGGGCGCTGGCGCGCCTGATCGATCTCGTCCTACAGCATCGGGTGCCGGTGGTATCGGCGGTCATCGGCTTCACCTGCGTGATGGCCTACCTGGCGGCACAGATCGAGGTGAAGACGGTGTTCAGCGATCTGCTGCCCCGCAACCACCCCTACGTGGAGGTGAACAACCAGTTCAAGCAGACCTTCGGCGGCTCCAACATGGTCAGCATCATGCTGGAGGTGGAGCAGGGGGATGTCTTCAACCCCACCGTGTTGAAGAAGGTGCAGCAGGTTACCCAGGCTTTGCAGAAGGTCGAGGGGGTGGATACCTACCAGATCGCCTCCCTGGCCTCCAAGAAGATGAAGGAAGTGCGCGCCTCCACCGAGGGCATCGAGTCACGTCCGCTGATGTGGCCCGGACTGCCCAAGGATGCAGGCGAGATCGCCACCTTGCGCGAGGCGGTGCTCAACAATCCGCTGGTCTATGGGCCTTACGTTTCCATCGACATGCGCGCCACGCTTGTGACCGCCGATTTCATCGACGGGGCGGTGGACTACCTCAAGGCCTACAAGCAGATCGGCGAAATCGCCGACCAGGCGCGGGGCGACGGGGTGCTGGTGCGGGTGGTGGGCGAGCCCATCCTGTATGGGCTGGTTAATCACTACCTGGGTGAAACCCTGCGGATCTTCATGGTCACCGTGGCGGCGCTGGTGCTGCTCCTGCTGCTCATCACCCGAACCTGGCACGGTACCCTGCTGCCCCTCATCACTGGCCTGGTCAGTGCCATCTGGGCGCTGGGGGCGGCCAAGCTGATGGGCTTCCACCTGGACCCGCTGGTCATCGTGGTGGCCTTTTTGATCACCGCCCAGGCCATCTCCAACTCGGTCCAGCTGGTATCGCGCTTTGATGACGAGGTGGCGGCGGGGGCCAGCTCGGCGGCGGCGGCGGCGCGGGCCAGCCTGCTCAACCTGTTCAAGCCCGGCATGCTGGCCATCGTGGCCGACGCCGGCTGCGTGCTGGTGGTGGCCCTGACACCGATCCCGATGCTGGAGAAGATCTCCTACATCGGCACGGTGTGGATCCTGTCGATCATGCTCAGCGCCATGCTTCTGACCCCGGTGCTGCTGTCCTGGTGCGGGGTGAGGAAGCGTTACGCCCACCCGATCAATGTGCATCCCATCCTGAACAAGGTGCTTGGCCTGTGCGCGGCGATCGTCACCTCCCGGCTGCGCTACGGCGTGCTGGCCGGGGCGGCGGTGTTGTTTGCGGTGTCGGGCATCTACGCCTTCAAGCTCAAGGTGGGCGATGCCAACCCGGGCTCACCCATCCTGTGGCCGGATTCGACCTACAACAAGGACGCGAGCGCCATCAACCAGAAGTTCCAGGGCTCCGACCGCATGTTCGTGGTGGTGTCGGGCAAGAAGGAGGGCGCCCTCAAGGAGCCCAGCGTGCTTGAAGGCATGGAGCGCTTCCAGAAGTACATGGAGGCGCAGCCGGAAGTGGGCGGCAGCATCTCCCTGGCGGACATCCTGCCCGCAGTGAAGCGCGTCGTGCGCGAGGGCAATGCCCGCTACCAGGAACTGGGCGCCAACGCCGACGAGAACGGCGAGCTGGTTTACATGTTCGTCTCCGGTGCCGACCCCGGAGACATGGACCGCTTTGCCGACCCCCAGGCCAAGAACGGTGCGGTGACCCTGTTCTTCCGTGATCACCAGGGCGAGACCATCCGTACCGCCATCGCGCGGGTGAAGGAGTACGTGGCCAACAACAAGCTGGACGACGCGGAGTTCCTGCTCGCCGGGGGTCTGGTCGGGGTGCTGGCGGCGGTCAACGAGGTGATCCTGGCGGGCCAGATCGAAGCCATCGCCCTGGCCCTGCTGGTGCTGGTGGCCTGCTGCATGGTCACCTACCGATCCACCGTGGCGGGCATGTTCTTCATGGTGCCGGTATTGCTCTCCAACACCCTGACCTTCAGCTACATGGCCTGGCAGGGCATCGGCATGAACATCAACACCCTGCCGGTGGTGGCCCTGGGCATTGGCCTGGGGGTGGATTACAGCTTCTACATCGTTGATGGCATCCGCGAGGAACTGCACCACCACCAGGACGTGGGCCGCGCCATCCTCAAGTCCATCTCCACCTCCGGCAAGGGGGTGCTGATCACCGCCCTGACCCTGGTCACCAGTGTGGTCCTGTGGAGCTTCTCGTCCCTGCGCCTTCAGGCCGACATGGGCGTGCTGATCGCCATC
>JAEUNV010000234.1 GCA_016790385.1 Zoogloea sp. | reverse complement strand
GCGAGTGACTCGTTGAGTGGATTCGAAGACGATGGCAAAGCTTTGGAATCGGTCACTGATACTGCCCTTGCAGAAATGCCTGATATTCGGGTGAAGTGGGAAAACGTCGGCGCAACTGCTGTACCAAGGCGGCTTCCGCCGCCCGATCACCAAGACGGCGTTCAACACGGATGCCCAGCCACAGACTTTCAGCAGTGGGCTCCCCGCCCTCATGCAGGGCGGCGATGTACCGCTTGGAGGCTTCGTAAGCGCCTCTCCGGTAGGTGATGGCCGCAAGATGGTAGATCGCCTGAACATTGGTGCGGTCCGCATCAACGGAGCGCAGGAACTGCTCCTCTGCAGCCCTGTCGTTCTTCAGGCGGAGATGGCACAGACCCGCATTGGTCAACGCCCGCGCCGGGCTTTGATAATAGGGGTTTCGAGCAGCTGTGGTGAGAAGCTCCAGCCCAGCCTGCTCTTTGCCGACCGAACACAGAAACCAGCCGTAGGAATTCATCACTTCCGGATCGCCAGGAGCCAGTCGCAAGGCATGAGCGAAATTCGCCTCGGCAATGGCGTTTTCCTCAAGAAACATGTGCACCTGCCCCATCAGCATATAGACAGGCGCATAGCCGGAATCATAGGTGGCGGCGGCTCGCGCCTCGTCCAGCGCAACGCCAAAGCGGCCCGCCTGAAAATAGGCCTGACCAAGCTCCACATGCACCTTGGCTTTGCGCCGACCGTCACTTTGCACCGGCTGCTCGGAAACCGGACGCTCAAGGCGTGTCACACCGCCGGGGATCTGGGGCCCCGCACAGGCCGACATCAGAAACAGGAACGATAGTAGGAGTACCCGAAGTTTCACTGTCAGACCCCCTGGATAGGCACGATGCGAGTCGTGCGGCGGGTCTTGTCCTGCACCTGACCGGCAAGCTGACCACACGCCGCATCCACATCGTCGCCGCGCGTTTTCCGCGTCGTCGTGACGATGCCCGCATCGATGAGGATCTCGGCAAACCGCCGTATCCGCGGCGCAGGTGAGCGCTCGAACCCGGACCCCGGAAACGGATTGAATGGAATGAGATTGAACTTGCAAGGTACGTCACGCACGAGGGCAACCAGCTCGCGGGCGTGGGCATCGGAATCATTGATGCCGTCCAGCATGACGTACTCGAAGGTGATGAAATCCCGCGGCGCCTTCACGAGGTAACGCCGGCAGGCAGCCATCAGATCACGGAGTGGGTATTTCTGGTTGATAGGCACCAGCCTGTCGCGCAAGGCGTCATTGGACGCATGCAAGGACACAGCAAGGGCCGTAGGACAGGCGTCGCGCAGGCGATCCATGGCGGGCACGATGCCAGATGTGGACACGGTGACGCGCCGCCGCGACAAACCGTAGGCATTGTCGTCAAGCATCAGCTTGAGGGCCGACACGACGTTATCGAAGTTGGCGAGAGGCTCGCCCATGCCCATCATCACCACATTGCTGATCACCCGCTCTCCGTCGCCGTTGGCGCCCAGCAGGCGATTGGCCAGCCAGAGCTGACCGATGATCTCGGCCGCACTGAGGTTGCGATTGAAACCTTGCTTACCGGTCGAGCAGAACGCGCAATCGAGGGCGCAACCGGCCTGGGACGAGATGCAAAGCGTGCCGCGGCTGGTTTCCGGGATGAACACCGTTTCGACAGCATTGGCGTTGCCCACATCCAGCAGCCACTTGCGCGTGCCGTCAGCGGAGACACTGTCACGCACGGGCACGGGTGGCGTAATGCATGCAGTCCCTGCGAGCTTGGCGCGCAGGGACTTGGCCACGTCGGTCATCTGCTCAAAATCGGTGGCGCCGAAGCGATGCACCCAGCGGAGCACCTGCTTGGCACGGAATGGCTTCTCACCCTGCTGGACAAACCAGTCGGTGAGGGCTTCGGCATCGAAATCGAGAAGATTGACCACGTGAATTTCCATCCTTGGTTGCGGGAAGAAGGGTTCTCATCCCGCAACCAGAGATCATCAACGGCTGTAAACGTTCATGCCGGGGAAGAAGAAAGCGACTTCCACAGCAGCAGTTTCGGGGGCATCGGAGCCATGCACGGCATTGGCATCGATGGATTCGGCGAAATCGGCGCGGATGGTGCCCTTTTCGGCCTTCTTGGGGTCGGTGGCGCCCATCAGCTCGCGGTTTTTGGCAATGGCGTTTTCGCCTTCCAGAGCCTGGATCATCACCGGACCGGAAGTCATGAAGGACACCAGATCCTTGAAGAAGGGACGCTCCTTGTGCACAGCGTAGAACTCACCGGCTTCACGCTCGGAAAGATGCACGAGCTTGGCGGCAACGATCTTCAGGCCAGCGCCTTCGAAACGGGCATAGATCTGGCCAATCACATTCTTGGCAACGGCGTCGGGTTTGATGATGGACAGGGTACGTTCAATGGCCATGAGGCAGACTCCAGTGAGACAAAGGATGGTCGAAAAACTAAAGCCGGGAATTTTAGCAGGTTGGCGCTACGGATCGGCGTTTTTCAACGCTCCGGCCCCTGCAAGGCTGGGCTGGACGCGTAACCAGCCGATGAAAAAAGCCTGTAAAAACAATCCATAGCCAACACCCCCGGGGGTCTCAAGGCGAAAAAGCGGCACGACCCGAACGGAGGGACGACAGGGCGGATACCTCCTCAACAGCCCCCAAGGCTCAGCAGGAGGAAAAAACACGCGCAAAAAAAAGGGTGCGCATCGCGCACCCCCAACCCCAACAGAGAGACTTAAGTTCAGGCGCAATCGCACCCGGAAGGCACATGTTGTTGCTCGTGTTCGTGCCTTCAACTTGGAACGAAGTATGCATAGCTCTCTGCCCTGGAGTCTTGACCTGGGTCAAAAACCATGAAGATAACAGGGTAAATTTTCATCCAGTCAGCCTTGACCGACGCCTTCGTCGTCCTTGACCTGGGATTTCGCCTTGGGAGGAGAATCATCGTCTACGACAACGCGATAGCCGGGGCCTTCCAGATCATCGAACTGTCCGCTCCGCACCGACCACCAGAACACGACCCCGATCAGAAAGACCAGCACGACGGAGAGGGGTATGAGGAGGTAAAGACTTTCCATTGGAGCCTCAACGAGGAAGCCTGCGCTGGAGGCGCAAGGCATTCAATACAACGAGGAGCGAACTCGCCGACATGCCGATGCCCGCCATCCAGGGTGTGACGAGCCCGAACATGGCCAGGGGGACGGCGGTGAAATTATAAGCAAACGACCACCACAGATTCTGGCGGATGATCGTGAGCGCCCGGCGAGAAAGGGTGACACCTTCGGCCAGCGAGGAAAGGTGGCCGCTCAGCAGGACAATATCGGCCTGATTGCGGGCAAGGTCGGTGCCCCCTCCCATCGCCACCGACACCTGCGCCTGGGCAAGAACCGGCGCATCGTTAACCCCGTCACCCACCATGGCGATCACTGCGTCCCCCTTCTGAAGGTCGACCAGGCCACTGTGTTTGTCCTCCGGCGTCATACCGCCAACCGCCTGGGCCACTCCCAGCCTTCGGCCCAGCTCGGCAACCGTCGATGGGGTGTCACCGCTGAAGATGGACACTGCGATACCTTTGCTACGGAGGGACTCGAAAGCCGCGGGACAATCCTCCCGCAGGCCGTCAGACAAGGTGAAGCCTGCCAGCCATCCATGCGCCGCCCCCAAGGCAATCACGGTACGGCCCGATCGTTCGTCCTCGCGTAGCGCCTCGGGCACCGGGGTGCCGGTCAGCTCGGCAACAAAGCCCGGCCGTCCGATACGATGGGCAACGCCGCCGAGCGAACCCGACACACCTTGCCCGGTGGTTGCGGCCAACCCGGTGGTAACCGGCAGGGACGCACTGCCCGCGCGCAAACGCAGCGCTACGGCGATGGCGTGTTCCGAACCTTGCTCAAGCGCGGCCGCCAGCGCCACGGCGCTCTCCTCGTCAAGGCCGCCCAGCAGGCGGACCTGCTCAACCCGCATCTCGCCGTATGTGAGGGTGCCCGTTTTGTCGAAGACAAAATGACTCGCCCTGGCCAGCGCCTCAATAGCGTGCCCGCGGGTCACCAGCACCCCCCTTCGAGCCAGCGCATCGGTGGCTACGGTGAGCGCAACCGGGGTAGCGAGGGACAGGGCGCAGGGACAACTCACCACCAGCACAGAGACAAAGACCCACAAGGCCCGGTCGGGATCGGTCCACCACCACCAAGCGGCCGTCACCACCGCAAGCACGAGCAGCGCGACGATGAAATAGGCGGCTACGCGATCCGCCTGCTGAACCACCCTCGGCTTCTCTGCCGAGGCACGCTCCATGAGGTGACGAATGGCCGCCAGTCGGGTGTTTTCACCAGTGCGACTGACCCGCACGGTCAGGGGACTGCCGATATTCAGACTGCCCCCCGTCACCTCGGCTCCCGGAGCCTTGGGCACCGGCCGGCTCTCACCTGTCAGGAGGGCTTCGTTCGCCTCGCTGCACCCCTCGATCACCACACCGTCGGCCGGCACTGCTTCACCGGGCTTGATGCGGATGATGTCACCCGCCACGAGCTGCGAGACCGGCACCCGCTCGCCTTCAGGAAGGGGATAGGCGGCCAGTCGCTCGGCGAAAGCCGGCAAGGCCTTGCCCAATTCCTCGACGCCCCGCACCGCTTTCTGGCGGGCAAGCATCTCCACGTATCGTCCGCACAACAGGAAGAAGACGAACATGGTCACCGAGTCAAAATACACCTCGCCCTTGCCAGTGAAGGTTGCCCAACAACTGGCCACGAACGCCGCGCCCACGCCCAGAGCCACGGGTACGTCCATGCCCAGGCGACGCAGGCGCACATCACGTAGCGCGTGGCTGAAGAAGGGCGCGGCGGAGTACAGGACCACCGGGGCGGTGAGGATCAGGCTGGCCCAACGCATCAGCAGCTCGATGTCGGCTGTCATGTCGCCGGGATCAGCGACGTACACCGGGAAGGCGTACATCATCACCTGCATCATTCCAAAGCCGGCCACAAACAGACGCCACAGGGCAGAACGGCGCTCGCGCTGGGAAATCTGCTCGGAGCGGGCGGAGTCATACGGATAGGCCCGGTAGCCGATGGCCTGGATGGCTCCGAGAATGTCGGAGAGCTTTATCCTGCGCGCGTCCCAACGCACCCTGGCACGCCGGGTGGCGTAGTTGATGTCCACCGCCGTGACTCCCGGCTGGTGGGCCACATGCTGCTCGTTGAGCCAGATGCATGCAGCGCAGGTGATGCCTTCGAGGATCAGATCGGCTTCCCGCTCATGCTCGCCGATGGGCTTTACGAAACCCTGCTGAAAGTCCGGATGGTCAAAAAGCCCCAGCTCCTTGAGTTCGTCGGGCATGGCCTCCCGGGCCTGCTCGGGCAGCGTATCGCGGCGTTTGTAGTAATCCACCAGCCCACTGCTCACGATGGATTGGGCCACAGCCTGACACCCGGTACAGCACATCCGGTGCGGCGCTCCGTCGATCTTCACCTGGAGATCCACGTCGGCGGGGATAGGCAGCCCGCAGTGATAGCAGTCGTGCTCAGACGACGGGAGGGAATCGGACAACACAGGCCTCGCTGACAACGCACGCGACCGGACGGCCGCGGTAAACACGCTCTTTTAACACAAAGCACAGGCCCGGCAAAACGCGCCCGGCGCCCCAAAAAGCCGAAAGCGCGCCACAAGGACGCGCTTTCGGACATTCAGCAGACTGGAATCAGATCACCTCGAACCCGCGTACAGAGCACGCCTCGCGAGTGACTGTCTCCAGGCCATCAGGAGATCATCCCCAGCATGCGCGGGAACCACAGGGACAGGCCAGGCCAATACGTCACCAAGCCCAGGAACACCAGCATCGACAGCAGCCACGGCCACACCGCCACGGTCAGCTCGGTGATGCCCATCTTGGTGATGCCCGAGGCCACGTAGAGGTTGAGGCCCAC
>JAEUNV010000230.1 GCA_016790385.1 Zoogloea sp. | reverse complement strand
ACGCGGCCGATGGGGGTTTCGAGGCAGCGCAGACGCACCCCGGGCCACGCATTGCGGATGCGGGTCTTCCAGTCGGCCAGGGCGCGGGCGGGGGCAAAGTCATCCGCGCTGAAGCGGCGGCCCTGGCGCGCAGCGGGCGCGTAGAACTTCTGCACGTATTCTCCAACCATCCTGATCACGTTGTAGCGCGGGGCGATGGTGGCGATGGAGCGCTTCGACATGGCCACCCACTCGGGTGAGTAACCCATCGGGCCACTGCGGTAGAAGGTGGGGATGACTTTGTCCTGAAGCAGTTCGTACAGGGTGCGGGCCTCCTCGGCATCCCGCCGGGCTTCGTCGAGATGACCCGACGCCGGCTTGATGGCCCAGCCATTGGGCACGTCGCCGCGGTCGTCATAGCCCTCGCCCCACCAGCCATCGAGCACCGACAGGTTGATGGCGCCGTTCATGGCAGCCTTCATGCCCGAGGTGCCGGAGGCTTCAAGGGGATAGATCGGGTTGTTGAGCCACACATCGACCCCCGCCACCAGGCGGCGCGAAAGATGCAGGTCGTAACCCTCCAGCAGCAGGATGCGTCCTTCGAATTCCGGGCGGGAGGCCATCTCGGCGATGCGGCGCACGATCTCCTGGCCGGGATGGTCTGCCGGGTGGGCTTTGCCGGCAAAGAGGAAAAGCACCGGCCGGTCTGCATCGCAGATGATGCTGCGCAGGATGTCCGGATCATGGAACAGGAGTGCGGCCCGTTTGTAGGTGGCAAAGCGTCGTGCAAAGCCAATGGTGAGCACGTTGGGGCGGCTCGGATCGGCCAGCTTGAGCAGCCGATCCAGGTGCGCCGGTGAGCCCTGGTTACGCAGGTGCTGCTCGCGCACACGGTCCCGCACCAGGTAGAGCAGGTGCGACTTGAGCAACTGCCGCACGCTCCAGTAGGTCTGATCGGGGATGCGGCTGATGCCTTCCCAGCTGGCTGGGTCGGTCTGACGCTGCTGCCAACCCACGCCCAGGTAGCGGTCGAAGGTCTCATGCCATTCCGTGGCCAGGAAGGTGGGAAGGTGGACGCCGTTGGTGACGTAGTCCATGGGGTTTTCGGCCGGGCTCAACTGGGGCCAGAAGTGGCCGCAGATGCGCGCGGACACGTCGCCGTGGATGCGCGAAACGCCGTTCTGGTGGCGTGAGCCGCGAATCGCCAGGGCCGTCATGTTGAAGTCTGTCTTGCCCGGTTCCGCGCCCAATGCCAGCAGGCGCTCGCAGGTGATGCCGGTGTCCCGCTCCCAGTGCGAGAAATAGCGGCGGATGACATCCTCGGCAAAATGATCGTGGCCGGCCGGAACCGCGGTGTGGGTGGTGAACACCACGTTGGCGGCGGTGGCTTCAAGCGCGGCGGCAAACGGCTGCCCGGCGGCCACCAGGTTGCGGATGCGCTCCAGGATCAGGAAGGCCGCGTGCCCTTCATTGACGTGCCATACGGTGGGCTTCAGGCCCAGCGCGGCGAGGGCCTGCACGCCTCCGACGCCCAGCAGGATCTCCTGCTCGATACGGGTGTTGCGGTCTCCGCCATAGAGCCGGTGCGTGATCTCGCGGTCTTGCACGGAGTTCTCGGGGAGCCAGGTGTCGAGGAGGATCAGGCGCACGTGGCCGATCTTTGCTTCCCAGACCTTGGCCTGGACGGCACGACCGGGCAGATCCACCGCCACGCGAACTTCGTGGCCGTCCGCATCCTCGAGTGGCGCAACGGGGAGATCGTCGAAATCCGAGTCGGTGTAGGTGGCGTGCTGCTGACCATCCGCATCGAGCGTCTGATGGAAGTAACCCTGCCGATACAGCAGGCCGACGCCCACAAAGGGCAGGCCCATGTCGCTGGCGGCCTTGCAATGGTCACCCGCAAGGATGCCGAGGCCGCCGGAGTAGATGGGCAGGCTCTCGTGAAAGCCGAACTCCGCGCAGAAGTAGGCGATCAGGTCATCGTCGCGAAACGGGCGGCCATGGACATGGGCCATCGACGGAAGGTCGTGGTAAGTGTCGTAGGTGGACAGCACCCGGGCCATGCTGCCAAGGAAGACCGGATTCTCCGCCGCCATGTCGAGGTGTTTCTGGTCGGCGCGCTTGAGAAAGGCCTTGGGGTTGTGGTCGACGGCCTTCCAAAGGGATCGGGACAGGCTGGCGAAAAGCGAGCGGGTGGGGCGGTCCCAGCTGTACCAGAGATTGTTGGCCAGGGCTTCGAGGCGTTCGAGGCGCGGCGGAATCCGGGGATTGACTTCGAGTTTGTAAACGGTGCCGGTCATGGCTTGCTGGGCTCGATGGTGATCTGGAGTTGGAGGGTGCAGTCGTTATCGGGAATCGTCCACATGAGGTGGACTTCCGCTGCCTGCATGATTTTCTCAAAGCCCGCTTCCGACTGGGAAACGGTGTGGTGTGGGCCGCCACGGATATGGGCCGGGCGCGTGCAGGCGAGGCGCAGGAGACCACCGAGCACGCCATCCTCAAGGGTCAGCCCGGTTGCCTCGGGCAGATCGAGGGCCTGGCCGAAGCCGCAGGGTATGTGGCCATCGTCGAGCACATAGCGCCCGAGGAAGCCGTCGCAGCTGGGCATGGCGAGATTGAGTGTGGTGGAGAACTGCCGCCCCGCCAGGCCTTCGAATCGCCACACGATATGGAGGGTGGCGGAATCGACGCCGCAGGTCTTGTCGATGCCTGCGCGCCGGAAGTGCGCAGGGGCGTCACCGACGTGCCGATAGTCGGCGACGGGCTGCCCATCCAGCCGGTCAAGGGCGATCAGCCGGGGATGGAGATCAGGAAGCACGTCGGCCGCACCCACGGGGTGCTTGAAGCGCACCACGTCGTGGGCCGAGGCAATCCCGTCGCCCTCGTGCCGGCTGGGGGCCGTATCGATGCGATCGTGGTAATGCTCGTGGTAGCGGCGCAGGGTGTCGCCAAAATTGTGGGTCAGGCCATAGCTGGACAGCTCGTGGATGGCTCCAAATCCATCATCCCGCAGGACAATCTGCAGCTCGGGGGTGGTGAGGAAGAACTCGCGGCAGCCATCCAGATCCACGTCGGCGGAGGGGGCGTCCGCGCGCGGCGCGAGGCGATCGAGGCCGGCTTCGAGGGCCAGGATGTTATTCCACACCGCGCGGCGCAGATGCGGGAGGTAAAGCCCGCCAAAGAGCCCGTGCCAATAGGCGTCATTGGCCTGGGCCCGGTAGAGGGCGTCGGTAAGGCCGGGCGGCGCGTCCGGTACCGTGGCGAGGCGTGCCGACAGGGCTTGCATGCGCTTGTGCATCCAGTTGGCCTCGGGATAGCGCGACAGGAAATTACGCCAGATGCCGCCCCGGATGAAGGGGCGGTGCAGCTCGCCACGCCCCGCGGCCTTCTCCTGGGCGAGGAGGTGCGCATAGGTGGCTGCGGCGGGCATCGGCAGCGTCCATTCGTTCATCTCGCTGTAGGAGGCGGTGGGGAGATAGACGATGCCGCGGGTGGCGTTCCGGGCATGAAAGTCGGCGTAGGTGGCGGTGTCAATCCTCGGGCTGGCCAGGATGCCCTCGATGAGGGCTTTGAGCCAACCCCGGTTGTAGACCCAATCGTAGGTTTCCGGCCAGATGCCGAATTTCTCGATATCGTCGAAATAGATGGCGGCCCGCTGCCCACGGTCGGCGAGCTGCTCCAGGTAAGCCACCACTTCGTGGGCGGGGTGGAAAGGCAGGCGGTAGCGGAGGGCTTCGGAGATCGGAAAGAGATCGAGGCGGGTGCCGTCTTCTTCTGTGCTGAAGTGGCCGTCGAGTTCGGCGGCGCCGCGGCCGGTGCAAAAGAAGTGATAGTCGTCGACGGTCACATACCGGATGCCGGTTTCGGCCAGGGCAGGAACCACCGCGGATTCCCACACCCGTTCCGTGAGCCAGGCACCTTGCGGGCGCTCACCGGTCCAGGCCGCGAGCTTGTCATTGAGGGTGGCAAGCTGGCCGACGCGGTCCCGGTGGGGAATGGCCGCAAGGACGGGCTCGGTGTCGCCGGAGCTGAACATCTCCACCTGACCGCGCCGCACCATGCCGGCGAGCATGTCCATGTCTTCCGGAAAGCGCTCGCGCAGCCAGTCCAGCAGCCAGCCGGAGAAATGCGCCGAAAATCGGAAGTCCGGGTACGCGTGGAGGGTTTCCAGGAAGGGCTTGTAGCAGCGCCGGTGGGCGTCCTCAATCACTTCGGGGAAGTTGCCCACTGGCTGGTGGGCATGCACACCCAGGAGCAGGGTTACTGCGCGGGTCAAAATGGGCCTCCGTCAGGTTTCAGCTTGCTCGCCGCATGGTGCCGCCACTTTCGGGGGCGCCGCCACCGCGGCTGAGGGGGTGATCAAGGCTGCTGGGCGCAGGGAGCCCGAGCAGCCGATAAAGGGCGCGGATGTTGTCTCGGAAGAGGGATTCGAAGGCATTCACCGATTCGGAGGCGTTGTAGTCGCCCAGCCACCAGAACCAGTCCGAACTCTCGCAAACCGCGAGTAGTGCCATGATCTGCTGGCGCTGGCTTGCCTCCACCGCCGCATTCTCGAGAACCCGGTCGGCGCAGTGTTTGACCTCGCAGAGCAGCTCCCAGGCGTGGTTCTTGTCGGGGCTGCCGATCCATGTGGAAAGGGTTCCGAAGACCCAGCTTCCGGCGGTGAGGCCGGGTAGGCGTCGGCGTCGCGGACGGTGCCGATCGGTGGCCTCGGTCAGGGTCACGGTGGTGATGGCAGGATGGCGGGCAATGCTTTCATAAAGATCGTTGAAGAAATACCAGCCGTTGTAGGGGTAGTACTCCCAGGCGTTCTCGCCATCGAGAAAGACCGGGATCAGGGCTTCCGGCGTCCGCGCATGAAGGGTGCTCAGTTCGGACATGAAATGGGCCGCCGCGTCGCGGCCGTGCCAGCGGGCATACTCGAAGCCGATCAGGTCGGACAGGTGCTCATTGCGGAAAAAGAGGGTGATGTCGCCGGCAATGCCTTCGGGGGCTTGCCAGGGCACGCCGGTGTCGGCGCCGGGGCCCGCGGAGTGTTCGAGTACGCCACGGCTGCTCGCCGTCCAGCTGAATCCGGCGTCGGCGATCTGGCGCAGGAATGCCATCGACAAAGCGCCCTCCGCCGGCCACAAGCCCCTCGGGGCCTGACCGAAACGCTGGCGATGGCTTTGCTGGGCCAGTTGCAGATGGGCTTCGACCCGCGAGCGCCCGCCGGGGTAGCCCGGCGCCGAGGGAAGCGGGCAATCGGGCTGGGCTTCGCGGGCCACGCCGAAATCGAGCATCAGCGGAGCCAGAGGATGATGGGCGGGTGTGCAGCTGAGTTCGATCTGACCCCGGTCAGCAAGGGCACGGTAGCGCGGAATGAGCCCTTCCAGCACGCTCCGCATCTCGCCGACCAGTGCTTCACGGTCGCGCATATCGAAGCTGCCGCCTTTTGCCATCAGCGTCGCGAAGGGGCCGGTGCCCCGACGCAGGCTTTCGCCGCTCCAGGCCAGCACGTACCAGGTGGCGAGATCGGCGTAATACTGCGCGGACAGGTATTCCAGGCTGTCGGCGTCCTGATCGCGGACGAAGGCAAGCAGATCGCGCAGGCGCCGGTAGGGGGCAAAGGGCTCCAGCATGGTGGGCGCATGGCAGCGGAAGGCCATGTCCAGCAGCCAGCGGCGGTCGGCCTGATCAAGCTGGTGGGTGTCCGGCCAGGTCAGGATGCGCAACAGGGGGTCGCGCCATTGGCGGGTGGCGAGCTGGTCGCAGTAGTCCTCGATCTGGGCGAGCAGGACCGGCACGAAATTGACGGTGCAGCGGATCGTGGGGTGGCGCTCCAGATGGCTGGCCATGTCCGTGTAGTCCTTGAGCGCATGGAGCAGGGTCCAGGGCAAGGTGAAATGGCCGGTTTCCGGATGCCGGTAATCCGGCTGGTGCATGTGCCAAAGAAATGCGAGATCCGCCACGATCGCCGAATCAGAACCGTACGGCAGCGGCGCCCTGACCGAGCATTTCGGCCGTGACCAGGGTGATGCCCCCCGGCGATACGGTGAAACGCCTGCGGTCTTCGGCCGGGTCCAGCCCGATGCACATGCCTTCGGGGATGCGCACGTTCTTGTCTACGACACAGCGCCGGATCACCGCGTGCCGACCAATGTCGACGTTGGGCAGGATCACCGAGTCTTCCACGCGGGCCCAGCTGTGCACATTTACGCTGGAGAACAACAGCGAACGCGTGACCGTTGCGCCGGAAATGATGCTGCCGCCCGAGACCATGGAATCCACCGCCATGCCGCGCCGGTCGTCGTCGTCAAAGACG
>JAEUNV010000203.1 GCA_016790385.1 Zoogloea sp. | reverse complement strand
CTCGCGCAGATGCGCGTCGCAGGCGGCCAGCAGGGGCGCCTGTTCATCGGCAGGCAGCTTGTCGGGGGTGAGATTGCGGCCCCCTTCGAAAAACGCGAGGGGGCAGTAATTGGCCACGAAATGCTCAGCGAAAAAGGCCTCGGCGGTACCGTAGCGCTCGGCAAAAAGCCCCCACAGACGCCGGCCGCTGACCTCCGAACGGGCGCACCCAAAGCCCTCGACAGGACGTTTCGGATTTTCGATCGCGGGCTGCAACACATCCGCTTCGATCCCCATCCAGTCGCGCACTGCCGCGATCTCGCCGAAGGGCACCCCGGTCTGGACCATGCCGAAGGGGCCGGGGTTCATTCCCACGAACACCACCCGCTTGCGCCCCTGCCCATAGCGCTGGAGATAGACCGCATTGGGAGCCCAGGCGTAGGTCAGCGGGTTATAGACATGGCTTACCGGCGGCGCAAAGCGCAGGCGGTCGAGGGTGTCGGAAAGGGTCCGGGCGGCGTGTTCAAGCGGGGTCATGGAAGCGGGGAAAAGGTCGGAAAAGAATCAGGCAGCGCCTTCCGGGCGCTCATGCCAGGGCGCCACCTTGAACAGCAGGAGCATGCCGGGAATCGCCAGAACGCCGCACAACAGGAAGAAGTTGTACCACCCCATGGCCTCCACCAGCCAGCCGGCCGAAGCATTGATGAAGGTGCGCGGCACGGCCATCAGGCTGGTGAACAGGGCCAGCTGGGTGGCCGTGTAGGCCGGATGGGTCGTGCGGGCCATGTAGGCCACGAAGGCCGTGGTCCCCAGGCCGACGCCCAGCGCCTCCAGGCCGATGACCATCGCCAGCACGCCCAGGCGGGCGGCATCAGCCTCGGCGGGCCCGAGCCACGCCAGCCATGCAAAACCATAGATCGCCACCCACTGCACCACCCCGAAAACCCACAACGCCCGGTTGATACCCAGTTTGACCATCCACAGCCCGCCCAGCAAACCCCCGATCACGCTCGGCCACAGGCCGGCGTTCTTGGCGATCAGACCGATCTCGGTCTTGGAGAAACCCATGTCCAGATAGAAAGGCGTGGCCAGGGCCGTACACAGGGAATCACCCAGCTTGTAGAGAAAGATGAAGCCCAGCACCACCAGGGCAGACCGCACCCCATGGCGTCCGAAGAACTCGCGAAACGGCTCTATCACCGCGTCCCGCAGCGTGCGCGGGGCGCCGGCCGCGGTCACCGGCTCCTTGACCATCAGCGTCATGACCAGGCCGGGGGCCATGAAAAGCGCGGTCACCAGGAAGACCTGCTGCCAGGGCAGATGATCGGCCAGCACCAGTGAAAGGGAGCCCGGCACCAACCCGGCCAGCTTGTACGCGTTCACATGGATGGCGTTGCCGATACCCAGCTCGATTTCCGGCAGCAACTCGCGCCGATAGGCATCGAGCACGATGTCCTGGGTGGCCGAGAGGAAGGCGATCACGGCCGTGAGACCGATCACCAGCCCCAGGTCGACGGTGGGCGAGAGCGTGCCGAGCCACGCGATGGTGCCAAGCAGAAGCAACTGGGTGGCCCCCATCCAGCCCCGGCGGCGCCCCAGCAAAGGCAGCGCATAGCGATCCAGAAAGGGCGACCAGATGAACTTCCAGGTGTAAGGAAACTGGATCAGCGCAAAGGCACCGATGGCCTTCAGGGACAGACCTTCCGTCTTCAGCCAGGCGGGCACCAGATTGAGCAACAGATACAGGGGAAGGCCCGAAGAAAAGCCGGTCAGCACGCAGATGAGCATGCGGCGGTTGGCGAGGGCACGCCAGGGGGAGGCTGTCATGGGGAGGCATCGTTGGAACAAGCGCCCGATGATAACAATCGGTTACTTGATTCCGGCCGACGCGCGCCGAAAAATGCGGAAATCGGGGTAAAAAATAGCGAGGAGACACGCATGCACCACCTCACCGTCGTATTCCGGGCCGACCGGGAGTACGAATTCAATGTCCATGCCCAGGATGTGGCAGCCCTTTCCAAGGATGCGGCCCGCGAATGGCTACAGGACGAATTTGATGCCCTCGAATGCACGCCCAGCAATCCGGTCGGCAAGGTGCTCATGCTCGATGTGATTCTCAATGTCGCCAAGTATGGCGGCGAGCAGCGATTTGCCCAGGGTGGAGAATGGGCCCGCAAATTTGCCGCATGCGTCGCCGTGGTGCTCGACCGGCCCGCGGCTCGCATCGACATTCCCGGATTCGTGGTCGGCTGAAGGGCGCTCTTCAACCGGGGCCGGCCCTCCCCGGTGAGGCCGCCCGCCCCTTTACCCGGGGCAAGCCCCGTGGGAGCATGGACGCTCCATTCCAGCCAGACACTCCCATGACTCACCCGCCGATGCCGCCTTTGACGGGATGGCCGCCCCGATGAGTTCCCCACCATGGTGGAAGGGACAGCGCGGTGAGGCCTATGTGGCCGTGCAGGTACTGCTGTTCGGTCTGATCCTGTTCGGCCCCTCGGGCAAGGAAACATTGCCCCCTTGGCCGGCCTATCTGGCGGGCCCGGCAAGGGTCGGCGGGCTGGCACTGCTGGTGGTCGGAATCGCCTGTTCGGTGGCCGCGGCCATCGGGCTGGGCAGAAACCTTACCCCCCTCCCCCACCCCCGGGACGACAGCTCGCTGGTCGAAACAGGCCTGTACGCCTGGGTACGCCATCCGATCTACGGTGGGCTGATCAGCGCCGGCTTCGGCTGGGCGCTGTTCGTGCAGAGCTGGCCGGCCCTGGCCTGGGCCTGCCTGCTGTCAGTCTTTTTTGATCTCAAATCGCGACGTGAGGAAAGCTGGCTGCTGGCCCGCTTCCCCACCTACGCCGCGTACCGTCGGCGGGTGCGCAAGCTGATTCCCTTCATTTACTGAAATCGGCCCTCGCCGCTTGCGACAGCCCGGCAACGGCGCCCCCCAGACCGATGGTCTCGCACGTCGCCACGCATCGCATTGAGGGACGCCCGCAGTGAGCGTCCGTCAATCGGAACTTGGGACAGATCAAGGCCGGCTCGCCCCGATGCAGCGACACTCCGGACATGGAAGCCGCCCCCACGCCAAGCTCACCCACCTCTGCCCCAGCCTCCGCACCACCGGGCGATCTGGCGATCTGGTTCTTCATCCTCGCCGAACTGCTGGCCTTTGGCGTGTTCTTTTCCGCCTACGCCTTCGCCCGGGCACGCAATGTCGCGCTCTTCGACAGCATGCAGCAGACCCTCGACCGGCAGGCCGGCGCCCTTAACACGGTATTGCTGATCTCCGGCAGTGCCTGCGTGGCCCGGGCGGTCGAAGCCGTCGGCCGGGCGCGCTCCGCCACCGGCGCGCG
>JAEUNV010000072.1 GCA_016790385.1 Zoogloea sp. | reverse complement strand
GGTGCATGCCCTGGGAAGCTGGTTCGAGAAGGTGACTACCCGGTTGTGTACGCCTTTCCTGAGCCCTACAGACATTACCCATATTCTTCAGGGCAGCGATTTATGGATGGACTCGGACGAAATCCGCCGCCGTCTGGCACGTATCAAGCCAAAGCGGACGAAAGCGGGGCCCCGGCGGCCCGCTGTTCGCAAGGGCGGGACACCCGACTGAGTTCGGGCTGAGGGGTACTTTAGGGGGTGCGCGACACCGGTAGCGCAGTGGCGATGTCGGAGGCGAGGGCGTCCACGAGACGTCCATGGGTTGCCGCGAGGGCTTCCCAGGTGGGTTCGCTCACCTGCTCGGTGGCGAAGAAGCGCCGGCCGATCACATCCTTTCCCCCTTTGCGCAAGGTCCACACCGCCTCCAGGGTGACTTTGCCGAAGCCCTCGGCGTCGAAACGCAGCACGTCGATGGGGACGTTCATTTCAGGTTCGACGATGCTCGACTGGGGCCATGCCACTATGCGGCCGTTGCCACTGCGACGAGACAGCTCGACGGCCACCCGGCGGGCGATCTCGGTTTTCAGCGGAGCGGCCCAGCGGTGGCCGTCCGATACGTCGGCCCGGGCGCCATCTATCTGGCGCACGATGAGCAGGCGGTCGATGCTTGCCGGTACGCCCACCGGCCCCACCACCAGACCCGGCCCGCTGCCCACAGAGGGGCCGGCCGGGGTCAAGGGGCCGAGGGTGTAGTAGCGCACCGGTGGGGTCGTGCCGCAGGCCGTCAGCAAGGCGCATGCAAGTATCAGGGGCAGCCGTTTCATGGTTTTTCCTCGGGTTTGCCGCGCAACAGGGCCTCGGGATGGCGGTCCAGGGTCTCGACGAGGTGCGTCAGGGCCTGGGCGGCACGGGAGAGTTCTTGCAGGCTGACGCGCAGATCCTGCTGAAGGGGCGCGTCGCTGGCCAGCAGCTTCCGGGTGTCGGCGATGGCAGCGCGCATCTCGACCACCGTATCGCGCACATCGCCTTTTGCCAGACCGTCGATGCGCTTGACCAGGGCTTCCGCCTCGTCGATGGTGCGTCCCAGGCTGGCGACGGCCTTGCGGGTGTCCTGGCCGATCTCGTTGAGGGGTAGCTTGTCGAGCTTGTCGACGATGCGCAGAAGCGTTGTCTGGAGTTCGTCCAGGCTGCCTCGCTGGGTTGGCAGGCGCGGCGGCGTGGCGTTCCAGTCCGCCTTGCCCGGCTTCGCCCCGGGGAAGAAATCGAGAGCCACATAGAGCTGGCCGGTGACGATGTTGCCGTTGCGGAGCTGGGCTCGCAGGCCGTTGTTCACCAACTTGTCGATGAAGTTGCGGAAATCCTTGTCCCGGTAGTCCTTGCCGAAGAAGGTGGGCTTGCCGGCGTCCGGACGGGCTTGCATCCGCCGGGGGTAGATGGCGACTTCGACCAGCAGGCCCACGTCGGTGGCCCCTTTCTGTATGTCGGCATGAATGGCGCTGACTTCGCCGAGCTGGATGCCGCGGAATTCCACCGGTGCCCCCACCGACAGGCCCCGCACGCTTTCTGTAAAGCGCAGCAGGTAGTGCTGGATCACCGAGTGCGGTTGCTTGAGAGCCTGCTCCCGGGAGTCGAAGAGATAAAACGTCTGGTCCTGCGGTGCGGGGCCGCCGTCGCTGGCCTCGGGCGTCAGGAACGAGATGCCGCCCGCGACGATCGAGGTCAGCGATTCGGTATTGACCTGAACCCCGTCGGCCCCGAGTTTGACGTCCACGCCGCTGGCATTCCAGAAGCGTGTGTCGGCGGACACGAAGCGGTCATAGGGTGCTTTGATGAAGAGGCGCACATCCACATGTTCGCCGGTCTTGTCCAGGCCGAAACCGGTAACCTGACCAACCGGTATGCGGCGATAGAACACGGGTGTGCCGACGTCCAGAGAGCCCAGGGTGGGCGCCTCAAGGGAAAAGTAGCGGCCTGGAACATCAAAACTGACGACCGGCGCCTCGTCCAGTCCGGTGAAGTGGCGTCGGGACTCTTCGGACTTTCCCACGTCCATGCCGATATAGGCACCGGACAGCAGCGTGTCCAGCCCGGACACCGAGCTACCCGTCACCCGCGCGCTCACAACCCAGAAACGCGTGTCATCCACCAGCAGCCGCGCTGATTCCCGGGCCAGTCGCGCGGTGGCGACGACATGACTGCCGTCGTCCGCCAGTGCCACCGAACTCAACTGGCCAACGTCCACGTCCTTATACTTGATGCGGGTCTTGCCAGGCTCAAGGCCCAGCCCTGTGCGAAAGGTGATGGTGATGGTGGGGCCTTGTTCGTAATAGGTGCGCGCCGCAAGGAAGAGTCCGATCAGGGCGGCTACCAGCGGGATGATCCACACCAATGGGATGCGGAAGCGTCGGGGGCGGTCCACCACAGCGACGGGAAGGTTGGTGGGGATTGGATCAGTCATGGTCTGGCCGACGGAGGGCGGAATCGGTGAGGGGGTCCCATATCAGACGGGGGTCGAAGCTCATTGCCGCAAACATGGTCACGACGACCACGGCGCCGAAAGCCACTGCCGCAGGGCCCGCCTGAATCGTGGCAAGGCCCTGAAACTGAACCAGTGCCACGAGGATGGTGATCACATAAATATCGAGCATCGACCAGCGCCCGACGAACTCCACCAATCGGTACAGGCGCGTGCGCTGGACGAGGTAATGGCGAGAGCGGCGCTGGGCGGAGGCTGCCAGGTAGATCAATGCGAGGATCTTGAGCAGTGGCACCATCACGCTCGCGAAGAACACCACCGCGGCCAGCGGCCACGACCCCGACTGCCACAGGAAGACCACGCCGCTCATGATGGTGTCCTCCTGGCTGCCCAGTAACGATGCCGTGACCATCATCGGCAGCAGATTGGCGGGCACGTAGAGCAGTATGGCCGCAATGATCAAGGCCCAAGTAGTAGACAGGCTTGCGCGCTTGCGCATGTGCATTGGCGTGCCGCAGCGCGGGCAGCGCAGATGATGATTCGCCCCGTCGGGTGCCCGGGCGAGCTGGCCACAAACATGACAGCTCATCAGGCCCAGCTCACGGGCTGTGTGGAACGCCTCCACCATCAGCTCCCATCCATGATCGGTGACTGCCACAACAGTCGAGTGTCGAAAGCCCGGGCGGCAAGGGTCAACACGACGATCAGACAGGCGGTGGCCCAGAATGCCGGACCGAGGAGCACCGTCGCCAAATGAGATAGCTTGACCAGGGAGACCAGCATGCCGAGCAGGAAAACCTCCACCATTCCCCATGGCTGGACCGACCGTACCACGCGAAAAAAAGTGGCAAGCCGTGGTGACACACGGCCAAGCCGTAATGGCACCAGCACCAGCAGGAACATCAGCAATTCAAGTATGGGGAACAGCAGCGCAGTTATGAACACCAGGGCTGCCACCGGCTCGACCCCCCCCTTCCAGAGAATCTGCACCGCCTCGATGAGTGTCACTTCGACCTGCCTGCCCTGCATGACCAAGCCGACCAATGGATAGATATTGGCAATGATGTAGAGAACGGCGGCGGTCAGGGTCAGGGCGAGGCTGCGATCCAGGCTGTCTGGAGGGTTTCGGGCCAGCATGGCGCCACAGCGCAGGCAGCGGGCCGTTTCTCCCGGAGCAAGTCGAGGCTCGGTTTGAAGCAGGTCGCACTCGTGACATGCAATCGGATTGGCGGGTAGCGTCAGGTGCGCTTCGGGTGCGAGCATGGCGTGGCCCCTGAGAATGACAGCCAATTGTGCGGTGCAAGCACGGCCAGCGCAAGGAGGGGCGGGCAACCAGGAACGATGCGCGAGATGGCGCGCCTGACTCCAGGACGAGTCAGGAGGGCTGGTGGCGGGGCGTCAGCGGAGGGCCTCTGGTGGAGCGTTGATTGCCTTGGGTATCTCTTGGCCGGGGGCCGGTGCCGGATGTTCATCCTGCCACTGGGTGGTTACTGCTTGCCCCTCGCTCATGCTCAGGCTGACCGGAACATCGCCGGGCATCAGGCTTAGCGGAAGCTCGATGGTGACCCCTGAGCTACGCTGCCGAAGAACGGCGTGATCCGGCATCACCTTTTCAACCTGCAGGTCGTCGTTGAATGACGCGCCTTCGGGAACCAGCAACGGACGTTTGCCTGCTTCGGCAAGAATGGCGATGCCCGGCGTGCTCTCATCGCCGGCAATCACCCCTTGGAGCGTCACTCGCACGGGTAGAGGCACAGGGAGTTGCTCCTGTGCTGCAACCCTACCGTCTTGCTGCGCGACCGTTAGCCAGCCGGCCTCCTCGGCAATCCACAGACCGGCGACCGTCAGCACACCCAGCGTTAACAGAATGTGTGATGTTCGGCCGAAACAAAAAGCGTTCATACGGAAAACCTCATTCCAATGTCGTCGAATGAGATCTACCGTATCACTGCCCGCCTCCAATTATTCGGCATCTTTGCCATGATTAACGTTTCTGACAATTGTGCATCGAAATTTGGTTTTCGGCCGCCTGCTTGCACCGGGGACGCGAGGCGCCGCAGTGCGTTCGGGCCCGCCGTGCAGGCGAAACCACCCTGGCCGTCAAAGACGTATCTCGGGGACATCATGGAGACGACGGGCGCTCGTTGTCGCCGTTCAGTAACGGCATTGTGACGAACAAGATTTATTTTCTTAATCTTGTTGACACGTTGTGATTGTTCTTTATAATTCGGCCTCTCTTCGCTGCGGCGCACACAGGGTGTGAGTCGAGGCGGTGATGAGGGAGTGGTCGGGG
>JAEUNV010000064.1 GCA_016790385.1 Zoogloea sp. | reverse complement strand
AGCACGAACATTCCGAGAAAGACGCTGGAATGGGGCAGGGTTGAGGGTGGATTGACCACCGTCTGGATGAAAAGGGGGAGCTGTACGGCGGTGACGAACACCGCATAGGCAGTGCGACTTCCGAACAGGATGCCGGCGCCGGTCAGGGTGACGCCACCCAGGGCCATGAACAGGATGGCCTGCGCCAGAGGGCCGGCCTCATAGGGACCGACCAGGGCGAGGCTGCCCCAGGCGCCACCGCCGATCACGGCAATGGCCGAGAAGAGATAATGTCGCAGCAGCGGGTCGTGGATCGGCATCGCCGGGTGCGTAAGCTGCACCCGGCAGGCCAGACCCGCAAGGATCAGCTGGGCAATGCCGGTGCCCACCCACCATACGAGGAGCTGCCAGGGCACGGCGACCTGGGGCCATAGGGCGATCAAGGTCACGATGCCGGCAAGCTGCCCCAGCATGTGGATCCGTCGCGCGTAAGACTGGGCCGCCACGGCCCCGCCAGGGTCGGCCGTGGTTTGCGCGTTCTGATTGAAGAGAGGGAAACTGCCGGATTTCATTGGAAAAACGTCGGGACGGGCGCGGGTGTTCGATGAATCCGGAAAATGCCGTTGGTCGCTGCGCTTGGCTCGGGGTGCCACATGTCCATGGGTTTTCTCCCGATGGTCGTACTCGTGACTGAAGGGGACGGGGCCCCTGCGGACGCTCCCGGAACATTGAAGCTTCTTGTTGTCTCGCCACACCGGCCTGGGCCGGTATCGTGAACTCCTGATATCAGAACCATCCGGAGCTTGCTGAATCGCTGCGACAATGGTTTTGTGAGGAAAAGCCAGGCGGTTGAATCGATTATCCGGAGGCATGGCATGCAGCGGAATATGCCGAAAGTCATAGGTTTTTCATTCGTTCCGGTTAAGTCGATGATTTGTTTGAGGTTGTATCTTCGTGTTAATTGAAAAATGCATCAGGGATGACGTGGTGGAATCGGCGCACTCGCCGCCCGTCGGGCGATTTGCGCCATCGCCAAGCGGCCCCCTGCATTTCGGCTCAATGGTGGCGGCCCTGGGGAGCTGCCTGTCGGCGCGAAGCCGGCAGGGGCGTTGGTTGTTACGCATTGAGGATGTGGATGTTCCACGCAGTGTTCCGGGTGCGGCCGAGGGCATCCTGCGCACCCTTGAAGCTTTCGGCTTTGCCTGGGATGGCGACGTGATTTGGCAAAGCCGGCGCACGGCCGCTTACCGCGAGGCCTTCGCCCGCCTGGAGGCGGAAGGGCACCTGTTCGGTTGCGCTTGCACCCGTAAGGAGATGGCGGATTCCACCCTGACCCGGGATGGCACGCGGCGTTACCCTGGCACCTGTCGAGCCGGCCTGCCCGCCGGCCGCGAGGCCCGTGCCTGGCGTCTGCGGGTGCCACCGGGGCGAATCGCCTTTGTGGACGGCATTCAGGGCGGGATCGACGAGGACGTGTCGGCCGAGGTGGGGGATTTTGTGCTGCTGCGCGCCGATGGCCTGTTTGCCTACCAGCTTGCAGTGGTGGTGGATGATGCGGAGACGGGCGTGACGGAGGTGGTCCGGGGCGCGGATCTGCTCGACTCGACCGCGCGCCAGATCGTGCTCCAGCGCATGCTTGCCTATCCCACCCCGGCCTATGCACATCTTCCCGTGGCCACCAACGGGGCCGGGGAAAAGCTGTCCAAGCAGACCCTGGCGCGTAGCGTGGAAGGTGCGCGGCCTGCCCAGGTGCTGGTGGACGCCCTAGATTTTCTGGGGCAGGGGCCACCTCCGGGGCTGGCAGATTGCGGCCTTGACGAGGTCTGGCAGTGGGCGCTGCGGAACTGGTCCATGACCAGGGTTCCCGCCCGCCGCCAGGCGCCATGCCCGGCTTACGCCTGAGTGGCGCAGTAGGTTCTGCGCCAGGCATCGAGCGCCCCCGGCAGGGCGTCGATGGACTCGAAAACCGTGATGCCGGGCAGCTTCCTCGCTGCACCGTGCAGGGCCGCACCGCCGGCCCACAGGCTGATCTCTTCCGGCAGGCCACTGCGCAAGCTGCGCAGGCCGTCGATGGCCTGGCGCGCCGGGTAGGCCGAGCTGAAGGATACGGCGACGATGTCGAAGCGCCCGCCGGACGCGGCGGTACGGATGTCCTCCAGGGGCGTCTGGGTGCCGAGGGAGACACAGCAGGCGCCTTCCGGGGTGATTGTCGCCTCCACCATCAACAGGCCGAGCGCGTGCTGCTCATCGGGGAAAGTGGTCAGCAGCACCGCCGGCCGTCCGCTGCGCAGCGTCGTGTGGGCGCTGATTGCGGCCCGCAGGATGTTCTGGATCTGCTCGGTATAAAGATGCTCTTCCGGGACTTCCAACTCACCACGCAGCCAGGCGTCGCCAACCACATGGTTGAGGGGCGCCACCACCTCGCTGACGAAGCGTTGCAGGCCGAGCTTCATCAACAATTGTTGCAGGGTGCGGCGTAGATCCTCATGGAGGTGCAGGCGCACGAACTTGAGGATGGCCGCGAACTGGGCGCTGCGTTCCGGGTCGCCGCCGTCGCGGGGCTTGCCGATCTCGTCGAGCATGCCCGCCAGGGCCTTCACGTCGAGGCCGATGATCTTTGACGGGCGCAGGCCCTGATCGATCAGGCGCCGGATCAGACGCAGCTTGTCCACCTGCTCCAGCGGATAGCTCCGTTCACCGTTGAGGTCGCGCGTCGGTTGCGGAAATCCGTAGCGACGTTCCCAGACACGCAAGGTGTCCTTGGCGAGACCGGTGTCGCGCTCGACCGCAGCGATAGGCAGGCCAGTGGATTGCAGATCTGTGTTCATATTTTGTCCTGGACAAAATGTTGACATCGCGATGAATTGGTCCTAGTGTAGGGTTGTATCTATTAATTGTCCAGGACAAACATCATGAACACACCCCGTGTCGAGACCCCTTCAGGATTGATGTTCACCCTGTTGTTCATGGGTGCCGTGGCCCTTGGCGTCCAGCAGATGGCCGCCCGGCCGCATGCCTCCGCCACCCCGCTGGCCCAGGCCCTTCCGGAATCGAGTTCATCCTTTGTCCATGACGACGATCTTGATGTGAAGATCTTCCTGCACCAAAACGCAGGTTTCTGAGCGGGGACATCATGGCCACTATTGCTCGCCCTCTGTTCATCGCTTCCCTGATGCTGGCCTCTGCCGCGCCATTGGCCGCGCAGGAGGCTTGCCCGGCTCTCCTTGACCACCGCTTCCCGCGTCTTCAGGACGATTCACCCCAGTCCCTGTGCCAATACCGGGGCAAGGTCGTGCTGGTGGTAAACACGGCGAGCTACTGCGGCTTCACCGGCCAGTACGACGGATTGGAAAAGATGTACGCCAAGTACCGGGACCAAGGTTTGGTGGTGGTGGGCTTCCCGTCCAATGATTTCGGCAGCCAGGAGCCCGGCAGCAACAAGGAAATCGCTGACTTCTGCCGCCTTACCTACGGCGTCAAGTTCCCGATGTTTGCGAAGACCGACGTGGTGGGCTCTGCCGCCAATCCCCTGTATCGCCAGCTCGCCTCCCTCACCGGCGAGCGGCCCAAGTGGAACTTCCACAAATATCTGATCGATCGCAGCGGCCAGAAGGTGTCGAGCTTTCCCAGCACCACTTCGCCGGACAGCCGCACCCTCGTGAATGCGGTTGAAAAGGCCCTTGCCGAACGTCCTTGATCGACTCTTCCTTCCGGCCCCGACAGGAGACTGCCCCGTGAATGCCCCCGAAAAGCTGCACCTTCCCGACGTTCAGGCCAGTGAGGACGTGCGCCAGCTCGCCATCCAGCGCGTTGGCATCCGCGGACTGCGGTACCCCCTGCGTTACCTCGATCACGATGGCCAGATCCAGCACACCGTTGCGACGGTCGAGATGACCGTATTCCTGCCGCCCGAGGTGAAGGGCACCCACATGTCGCGCTTTGTCGAGGTGCTGGAGGCGCAGCGCGCCGCCCTTGATCTGGCGGGCCTGCGCGGCATGATCTGCGACACCCTGATCCACCTGGGGGCTACAGCCGGGCGAATGGAGATGCGCTTCCCCTTCTTCATGCGCAAGCGTGCGCCGGTCAGCGGGGTGGAGAGCCTTCTGGATCTGGATGCCACCGTGACTGTCGAGAAGGCCTTCGGCCGCGATGCCGAGTTGAGCCTCAAGGTGGAGGTGCCGGTCACCAGCCTGTGTCCCTGCTCCAAGAAGATCTCCGACTACGGCGCCCACAACCAGCGCTCCCACCTGACCCTGAGCGTGCTGCTGCGGGAGGACATGAGCCTGGAGGAGCTGGTGCGCATCGCCGAGGAAGAAGCGTCCTGCGAGATCTTTGGCCTGCTCAAGCGCCCGGACGAGAAGTGGGTGACCGAACGCGCCTACGACAACCCCAAGTTCGTCGAAGACCTGGTACGTGACGTGGCCCTGCGCCTGCGCGCTGACTCGCGCATCGCGACCTGGACGGTGGAATCGGAGAACTTCGAGTCGATCCACAACCATTCCGCCTACGCCCTCATCGAAGGCCGCAACGACTGCGCGTCGGCGCATCAACAGGAGTAAGCCATGGACCGTGGACCGGAAACCCTGCACAAATCCTGCCCGCGGCTGGGGCGGCGCATTGCCGTGATCGGCGCCGGCATTGCCGGGCTGGCCAGCGCCTGGCTGCTCAGCCGCAAGCACGCGGTGGTGCTGTTTGAAGCGGGCGACTACCTGGGTGGGCACTCCCACACAGTGGACGTTGAGGTGGAAGGACGGTGTTTCCCGGTGGATACGGGCTTCCTGGTCTTCAACCGCCGCACCTACCCCAACCTGTGTGCCTTGTTTTCCCTGCTGGGTGTCGACGCGGTGGAAAGCGAGATGTCTTTTGGCGTGAGCCTCGCGTCGAGCGATCTGGAATGGGCCGGCAGCGATCTCGCCAGCCTCTTCGCCCAGCATCGCAACCTTGCGCGGCCGGCATTCTGGCGCATGCTTCAGGACATCCTGCGCTTCAACCGGGAGACCACCCGCATGGCTCGAGAGGGTGGCATACCCGACATGGCCCTCGGCGATTACCTGAAGGCCCATGGCTACGGTGAAGCGTTCCGCGATTGGTATCTGATCCCCATGGCAGCGGCCATCTGGAGCTGCCCGACCCGCAGCATGATGGCCTACCCCCTGGCCACCTTCGTGCGCTTCTGCCACAACCACGGCCTGCTCCAGATCTTCGATCGCCCGCGCTGGTACACCGTGAAAAATGGCGCCCGCAGCTATGTGGACAAGCTGGCAAGCGGGATAGGCGATGTGCGCGTGGCCACCCCCGTGCTGGCGGTGCACCGGGAGCCCGGCTTCGGTGTGGCCGTGCGCACCGGCAGCGGCGTCGAGCACTTTGACGAGGTGGTGTTTGCCTGCCATTCGGACCAGACCCTGGCCCTGCTCGGAGCCGACGCTGCCGAAGCCGAGCGGGCGGTTCTGGGGGCCGTCAAGTACCAGTTCAACGATGCCTGGCTGCACACCGACACGCGCCTGCTACCTCGCCGGCGCGGCGTATGGTCGGCCTGGAACTACCTGTCCGGCGAGGGGGCGCCGGGCGAGCGACCGGTCTCCGTGTCCTACCTGCTCAACCGCTTGCAGCCGTTGCCCGTGGCCACACCGGTGGTGCTGTCGCTCAATCCCCTTGTCGAACCCGCGGCTGATACCGTGCTTGGGCGTTACGCTTATGCCCACCCGGTCTTCGATCAGAGCGCCATCGACGCCCAGGCCCGTCTGCCCGACCTCCAGGGGCTGCGCAACAGCTGGTTTGCCGGCGCCTGGGCGGGTTACGGTTTCCATGAAGACGGGCTCAAGTCGGCTCTCGCCGTGGCCGCGGCGCTGGGTGTGTCCGCTCCCTGGCACGACAGCAGGCAGCTCAGCGAGGCGGTGGCCTGATGGCAGCCCTCTCGTTCTCACCGACGGTGTGCATGGGCGCGGTCATGCACGAGCGTACCCGCCCGGTGCACAACCGCTTCACCTACCCCCTGGCTACCCTGCGCATCCCCCTCGGCAGTCTGGAGTGCCTGCGTGTGCCGCTGCTGGGGGTGGACCGCCCTGGCGTGTTCAGCCTGCGCAGCCGCGACCACGGCGCCCGCGACGGCTCACCCCTGCTGCCCTGGATACGTGAGCTGCTGGCCCGCCAGGGCTTGGTTGAGGCCGATGGCGAGGTGGTACTCCAGACCATGCCGCGCATGTTCGGCTTTCTGTTCAACCCGGTGAGTTTCTGGTTCTGCCACGATCGGCAGGGCGGCCTGCGCGCCGTGTTGGCCGAGGTCAGCAACACCTTCGGCGAGCATCACAACTACCTGGTGGCCCACCCGGACCACCGCCCCATCACCGCTGGCGATGAGCTGAGGGCCTGCAAGGTCTTCCATGTCTCGCCCTTCTTTCCGGTACGTGGCGAGTACCGCTTCCGCTTCGCCCGCCAGGGCGGGGTGGTGAGCACGGCCATCGACTACTGGGAAGGCGGCCACTGCCAGCTCGCCACCCGTCTTTCCGGCCGTGAGCAGCCCCTCACCAGCCGTACCCTGCTGGGCTGGCTGGCCCGCCTGCCCTTGATGAGCTTCGGCGTGGTGGCCCGCATCCATTGGCAGGCGCTGCGGCTGGCTGTCCGGCGCGTCCCCTTCTTCCGCAAACCCCACCCGCCTACCGAGGAGCTATCGTCATGAATCGGCTGGAACATCCCCTTGTCGGCCTTGTCGCCGACCAGGCCGCGCACCTGCGCCGCGGCACCCGCCTCGTGCTGGGACTTCTGGACAGCATCGAAGGGGGCAGCGTCGATGTGCATATCGGCAGCGGCTTGACCCGGCGGGTTGGGCGCGGCCCCTGCGTGGCCCACATGCGCGTGGCAGACGAGGGCGTCTTTGATGCAATCCTGGCCAAAGGTGATATCGGCTTTGCCGAGGCCTGGATGGCTGGCGATTGGCACACGGACGACCTGCCGGCCTTGCTGACGCTGCTGGCCCGGAACCGGGACACCCTGCAAAGCGCCATCCACGGCAAGGCCTGGCGCCTGATCGGCCACCGCCTGACCCACCTCCTGCGGGCCAACACCCGGGCGGGCTCCCAGCGCAACATCCAGGCCCATTACGATCTGGGCAATGACTTCTACCGCCTGTGGCTGGACCCGAGCATGAGCTATTCCAGCGCCCTGGGTCTGGGGGTGGGGGAGCCGCTTGAGCGGGCCCAGCAGCGCAAGTACCGCAACGTACTGCAACAACTGGATGTGCGGCCCGGCCAGATGATTCTGGAGATAGGCTGTGGATGGGGAGGCTTTGCCGAGATCGCGGTCAAGGAGTACGGCTGCCGGGTGCTCGGCCTGACCCTGTCGAAGGAGCAGCTGGCCTGGGCGCGGCAGCGGGCGGAGCAGGGCGGTTGGGCCGGGGCGGCGGACTTCGAACTGTGCGACTACCGGGATGTGCGTGGAAGCTACGATCACATCGTCTCCATCGAGATGATGGAGGCGGTTGGAGAGCGCTTCTGGCCCGGCTATTTCGCCCAGATCCGTGATCGCCTCAAGCCGGGTGGTCGCGCCGTGGTGCAGACCATCACCATTGCCGATGCCTTGTTCCGCGGGTATCGCAAGGGTACGGATTTCATTCAGCGCTATGTTTTTCCGGGGGGCATGCTGCCCAGCCCGGCGGTGTTCGGACAGCACGTCCGCAAGGCCGGGCTGGTCGTGGCCGGGGATATGGCCTTTGGCCAGGACTACGCCGAGACCCTGGTGCGCTGGCGCGATGGCTTTGAGGCTGCCTTGCCCGAGGTGCGCGCCCTCGGCTACGACGAACGTTTTGTGCGCCTGTGGCGTTTCTATCTGGCGTATTGCGAAGCCGGCTTCCGGGCGGGCTCCGTGGATGTGCATCAGTTCCAGTTGCGCCATGCGCCGCCTGACTAGTGTCCTGTTGGTTGCGGCCCTGGCGCTGGGCGAGCCGGCGGTGGCCAGCCTGCCCGAGCCGGTGAAGGCACTGGCACCGGCCTGGCGCCCCCTGGGCAGCGGTGAGGCGCGCTTTCTGGGCCTGCGCCTTTATGAGGCTGCCCTGTGGGTCGGCGCCCAGGGTTATCGGGAAGATGCCCCTTTCGCCCTCGCCCTGACCTACGCCCGGGCTTTCTCCCGGGACACCCTGGTGAGCGCCAGCCTCGACGAGATGCGACGCCTCGGCGGCGCGGACGAAGCGCGCTTGAGCCGTTGGAAGGTGGAGCTGGAGCGGGTTTTTCCGGACGTTGCCGCGGGCGAGACCATTGTTGGCGTGCATCTGCCGGGCCGTGGCGCGGCCTTCTACCATCAGGGCCGGCTGTCCGGCGAGGTGGCGGACCCGGCCTTCGCCCGCGCCTTCTTCGCCATCTGGCTGGACAGCCGCACCCGGGTTCCTGCCCTGCGCGGCCGCTTGCTCGGGCAGGCCTCATGATGCCAACCGCCAAGGCGCCGGTGCCGCTGTTTGTGCTGCGCTACGGTCTGCTCGGCCTGCCCCTGGCGTTTGCCGCGCTGCCCATCTACGTGCATGTGCCCAAGCTCTACGCGGAACAGGCCGGCCTGAGCCTCGCCCTGGTGGGGACCATCCTGCTCCTGACCCGCATCGTCGATGCCCTGAGCGACCCGCTGATCGGTTGGGTGTCGGACCGCTTTTTGAGTCGGAGAGGGCTCGTCGCCCTGGCGCTGCCGCTGCTGGCGGTGGGCCTCGGCGGCCTGCTGGCACCGCCCCCCGGCGCGGGCGGCCTGTGGCTGGCCGGCTTGCTGGTGGTGGTGACTTTCGGCTACTCGGTCGCCACCATCAACCATGGGGCCTGGGGTGCGGAACTTGGCGAGAGCAGCGACATGCGCACCCGCCTGGTGGCGGCGCGGGAGGGCTTCGGGCTCTTCGGCGTAGTGCTTGCCGCGGCGCTGCCGGGCCTGCTGGCGACCACCCTGGACGCAGGGCTGGCACGGACGGGCGCCGTGTTCGTGGCCGTGCTGGGGCTGGTGGCCCTGGTCAGCCTGCCGGGCATGCCCGCCGGCCGGCGTCCCGTGGCGCGGCCGGAGAGCCCGTGGGCCGCCCTGCGCGGCGTCCTGGCCGACCGGCCCTTCGCCGCCTTGCTGGGGGTGTTCGCCCTCAACGGCATCGCGGCGGCGGTGCCGGCCTCCACCGTACTGTTCTTTGTGGCCGATGTGGTCCGGCGGGAGGATCTGTCGGGGCTCTTCCTGGCCATCTACTTTCTCACCGGTGCCGCAGGCCTGCCCGTGTGGGTGAGTCTGGCCCGTCGGGTGGGCAAGGCACGGGCCTGGCTGGGCGGCATGGGCCTGTCCGTGGCGGTCTTCGCCTGGGCCGTGCTGATCGGCCCCGGCGATACCCTGGCTTTCGGCATCCTGTGCGCGCTTTCGGGGCTGGCCCTGGGCGCCGATCTGGCCTTGCCGCCAGCCCTGCTCGCCGATCAGCTGGCACGCCGGCCGGAGGGGCGTGCCGGTGCCTGCTTTGGCTGGTGGGCGTTTGTCACCAAGGCCAATCTGGCCTTGGCTGCGGGGCTGGCGCTACCGTTGCTGGGCTTTCTCGGCTATGCGCCGGGCGCCCGGCATGCGGCGGCCACGGAGGCTTTGACGGCCGTGTATGCCGTGCTGCCCCTGGTGCTCAAGTTAATGGCGGCGTTCGCCCTGTGGCGGTGGCGCCGGATCATGGAAGGGGAAATGCAATGAGTAAATTGGCCATCCTGCTGGCAGGCCTGGTGGGGCTTGGCGGCTGCGCATCGGTGGAGGTGGAGGACTACGCCGCCGAAAAGCCGGAGCTTGATCTGACGCGTTATTTCAACGGCACCCTTGATGCGGACGGAATTTTTCAGGATCGCTCCGGCAAGGTGGTGAAGCGTTTCCACGTGCTCATCGATGCCCGTTGGCAGGGCAACACCGGCACCCTGGACGAGCGCTTCACCTATTCGGACGGCAGCACCCAGCGCCGGGTATGGACCCTGACCCGACTGGATGCCCATCGCTACACCGGCAAGGCCGATGACGTGGTCGGTGAGGCGAGCGGCGAAGCCCGCGGCAATGCGCTGCGCTGGAAGTATGTGATGGCCCTGCCGGTGGAGGGCAAGGTCTACAACGTGGACTTTGACGATTGGATGTTCTTGATGGATGACCGGGTGATGCTCAACCGTTCGGTGATGAGCAAGTTCGGCTTTCACCTGGGCGAAGTGACCCTGAGTTTTCGCAAGCGAGACTAGTCATGGGCCGGGGCTGGTTTGAACCGCTGAACACGC
>JAEUNV010000063.1 GCA_016790385.1 Zoogloea sp. | reverse complement strand
TCACTCTTGCCCCGCGCGCCGCTATAGTCCGCCCCGCGGTCTGTGTACCGCTTTGATGTTTTCAGCGGGCCCGGCCGTGCCGGTGTCCGGACTTCAGCCGGGGCCGTACTCCCTCGTCCCGGCGGCGGGTGCCCTGCGGGGCGCCGATCGAGGAGCTGTCGATGACTTCCATGCCTTATCCGCGGCGTGCGCTGTTGCGCGCCTGTGTTGCTTCCGCCCTGGCCGGCCTTGCCGGTCTGCCCCTGCTGGCCCAAGCCGAGGATGTTCTGCGGGTGTCGGCCATTCCCGACGAAGCCCCCACCGAGTTGCAGCGCAAGTTCGCGCCCCTGGGGGCTTACCTTGAGGCCGAGACCGGCATGAAGGTCAGCTTCGTGCCGGTGACCGACTACGCTGCCGTGGTAGAGGCCCTGGCCACCCGCAAGATCGACATGGCCTGGCTGGGCGGCTTCACCTTCGTGCAGGCCAGGATCCGCACCAATGGCACTGCTGTGCCCCTGGTGCAGCGTGCCGAGGATGCCAAGTTCACCTCGCGCTTCATCACCGCCAGCGACAGCATCAAGGGCTTTGCCGACCTCAAGGGCAAGACTTTCGCTTTCGGCTCGCCGTCGTCCACATCCGGCCACCTGATGCCGCGCTACTTCCTGGGCCAGGAAGGTATCAACCCGGACAAGGATTTCAAGAGCACCGCCTTCTCGGGCGCCCACGATGCCACGGTGGCCTTCGTGCAGGCCGGCAAGGTGGATGCGGGCGTGCTGAACGCCTCGGTGTGGGACAAGCTGGTGGAGCAGAAGAAGGTGGATACCGCCAAGGTGCGCGTCTTTGCCACCACCCCGGCCTACTTCGACTACAACTGGACGGTGCGCGGCGACCTGGACCCGAAGATCCAGGCCAAGCTCACCCAGGCCTTCCTCAAGCTCGATCCGGCCAACCCCGCCCACAAGGAAATCATGGCCCTGCAACGTGCCAGCAAGTTCATCCCCACCAAGGCGGAGAACTACAAGGGCATCGAGACGGCGGCCCAGGCGGCCGGGCTGCTGAAGTAAGCGGCCGGGCGGAGGCAGTCGGCAGGAAACACGGATCACCATGGGTTTTTCCCTCGACGGCGTCGGGCTGACCCACGCCAATGGCTTTCGCGCCCTGCGCGGCGTGGATCTGCGCGTGGCGGCGGGCGAACGGGTGGCCCTGATCGGGGCCTCCGGGGCGGGCAAGACCACCCTGCTGCGGGTGTTGGCTGCTTCCCTGCGGCCATCCGAGGGGCGGGTGCGCCTTCTGGGGGGCGAACCCTGGGTGGATTCACCCCGCGCCCTGCGCCGTCTGCGGTCGCGCATCGGCCTCGTACATCAGGCCCCGCCCATCCCACCGCGCCAGCGGGTGGTAACAGCGGTGCTGGCCGGGCGCCTGGGCCAGTGGCCCGTGTGGAAGGCCTTGGCATCGCTGCTGCTGCCGCTGGACCCGGCGGGCGCCGCCCGGGAGCTGGCGCGCCTGGACATGGCCGAGAGGCTGTACGCGCGTTGCGACCGCCTGTCCGGGGGGCAGTTGCAGCGGGTGGCCCTGGCCCGGGTGCTGTACCAGCAGCCCGAGCTGCTGCTCGCCGACGAGCCGGTGTCGGCCATGGACCCGGCCCTCTCCGAACTCACCGTGGCCCTGCTCAACGAAGAGGCGCTGCGCCGCGGCGTGACCCTGGTGGCCAGCCTGCATGCGGTGGATCTGGCCCTGCGCCACTTCCCGCGAGTGGTGGGGGTGAAGGAAGGGGCCATCGCCTTCGACCTGCCCGCGGCTGAAGTGACGGAAGCGCTGCTGCGCGATCTCTACGCTGCTGAAGGAAGCTTGCCCCTCGCTGGCGAGATTTCCGGCGTCACGGCCGCCCCGGGCCTGCCGCCCCTGCGCTGCGCATGAGCGGGGCCTGGTGCAGGGTAGGGCACGAGTCGTCATGAGTGCCGCGGTCCGCGATCCGGCGGCCCTGCCACGGCTGGGCTGGACCTTGCTGGCGCTGGTGCTGCTGTGGCCCTTGCTGCGCCTCACGGATTTTCGTCCGGCGGCCCTGTTCGAGGCGGGCAATCTTCAGGCGATGGGGCATTTTCTGGGGGGCTTCCTGCCACCCGAGACTTCACCTGAATTCCTGGCCATGTTGGCCAAGGCCATGGTCGAGACGCTGGCCATGGCGACAGCCGGCATTGCCCTGTCAATGGTGCTGGCGGTGCCCCTGGGCCTGCTGATGACCCGCAGCCTGTCCATCTCGCGTCTGGGGCCGGGGCGGGGCGGTTGGGTCGGGCAGATTCTGCGCGGGCTGGCCCGCGGGGTGCTGGCGGTGCTGCGGGGGGTGCCGGAGCTGGTGTGGGCGCTGCTGTTCGTGCGCGTCTTCGGCCTGGGCGCGGCCGCCGGGGTGCTGGCCCTGGGCATCACCTACGGAGGCATGCTGGGCAAGGTGTATGGCGAGATCCTCGAATCCACCGATGCCCGCCCGGCGCGCATTCTGCTCGAAGCCGGCAGCGGGCGTCTGGCGGCCCTGTGCTACGGGTTGCTGCCCAATGCGGCCCAGGAGCTGGTGTCCTACACCGTGTATCGCTGGGAGTGTGCGGTGCGCGCCTCGGTGGTGATGGGCTTTGTCGGCGCCGGTGGCCTCGGCCAGCTGATGGACCAGTCCATGAAGATGCTCAATGGGGGCGAGGCGGCCAGCATCCTGGCCACCTTCCTGGTGCTGGTGCTGGCGGCGGATGGCTTGTCCGGCCTGTTGCGCAGGCGGCTGGCATGAGAGCGGGCGTCTCCCCTGGTGCGCTGCTGGCCGTGGCCCTGCTGCTACTGGCGGTGGGGGCGAGCTTTGCCTTTCTCGACCTGCCCCTCGGTGCCTTGTTCACCGGCTCGGCGGCCAATGAGGCGGCAGACTTCGTGAAGCGCTTCTTTCCGCCGGACACCTCGGCCGACTTCCTGGCCAAGGTGGCGTGGGCGGCATTGGAAACCCTGGCCATTTCCCTTCTCAGCACCCTGCTGGCGGTGCTGCTGGCGGCCGGCCTTGCCTTGCCGGCGGCGGGGCGCCAGGGCTGGCTGGCCGGGCAGGTGGCGCGCTTCAGCCTCAACCTGCTGCGCTCGGTGCCCGAGCTGGTGTGGGCCACCCTGATGGTGCTGGCGGCCGGTCTCGGCCCCTTTGCCGGCACTTTGGCGCTGGCGCTGCACACCACCGGGGTGCTCGGGCGGCTGTTCGCCGAGGCACTGGAGAACACGCCGGCAGCGCCCGCCGAGGCCCTTGGCGGCAGTGGTGCCCCGGCGCTGGCCACCTTCCTCTACGGCACTTTGCCCCTGGTGGCGCCCCAGTGGCTGGCTTACGCCCTGTACCGCTGGGAGATGAACATCCGCATGGCGGCGATCCTGGGTTTTGTTGGAGCCGGCGGCCTGGGTGCCCAGCTGTACTACAGCCTGTCCCTGTTCCACGAGGCGGAGGCCAGCACCGTCATCCTGGCCATGCTGGTGATGGCGGTGGCTGTGGATGGGGTGAGTGCCTGGCTGCGGCGCGCGTCGGCCTGAGGCTCGCGTCCTTCCAATACCGGGAGCGATTGCGCTTCCTTGCACCAATCCGAACCGCCTGCGGCGTTTCTTCCCTGTATTTAGTCACGCTCGCCGCTCCGTAATCCATCTTTGACTTCAGATGCACGGCCCTCGTGCCGTGATTGCAGAAGCGGTTTCCGGCGCATTCCGCCACCGGACTGTTTCCGGAAGCCGTCGAAGAAGACAAACAAGATGGCTGCGTCCGCACTGGCAGTGCGATTGGACGCAAGGGAGAGGCACGTGAAACCAGGAATCACTCCGACGAGCGTGGAACGCACGCTCGATGACCACGATTTCATAGTCAGCAAGACCGACACCAAGGGTCGCATCGTCTACGCCAACCGAATCTTC